>JAFYBB010000067.1 GCA_017540445.1 Clostridia bacterium
ACGCCGAGGGCTGCCCGTTCAGGGGCTGCCTGTACTTCGGCCTGATGGTCACGAAGGACGGCCCGAAGGTCATCGAATACAATTGCCGCTTCGGCGACCCGGAGACCCAGGTGGTGCTGCCGCTTTTGAAGAGCGACCTGCTCACGGTCATGCTGGCCTGCGAGGACGGCACGCTCGCCGACACGCCGGTGGCATTCTCGGACGGCGCGGCCTGCTGCGTGATGCTGGCCTCCGGCGGCTACCCCGGAAGGTACGAGAAGGGCAAGGCCATCGACCTGGGCAGTGCGCCCGAGATGGCCGAGATCTACCACAGCGGCACGGCCCGCGACGCGCAGGGCAGTCTCGTCACCGCCGGCGGGCGCGTGCTGGGCGTGTGCTGCACCGCGGACGACCTGGAATCCGCCATCGACCGGGCGTACCGGGCCGCCGGTCAGGTGAAGTGGGACGGCATGATCTGCCGCCGGGACATCGGCGCGCGGGCGCTGGGCATTCTGAAAGGAGCAAAATAGAGATGGTCTATCGCGTATACGCTGAAAAGAAGCCCGGCTACGACCACGAGGCCGCCGCGCTGTATGAGGAGCTCAAATCCTTCCTGGGCATCGGGGGCCTGACGGGCGTGCGCATACTGAACCGCTACGACGTAGAGAACATCGAACCGGCGCTGTTCGAGCAGGCCGTGTCCAATGTGTTCTCCGAGCCGATGGTGGACAATGTGTACCGCGAGATGCCGGAGTACACCGGCGCGATCTTCGCGGCGGAATACCTGCCCGGCCAGTTCGACCAGCGGGCGGACTCCGCGGCCCAGTGCGTGCAGCTGCTGGCCCAGTGCGAGCGCCCCGACGTGCGCACCGCCACCGTGTACATCCTCTCGGGCGAGCTCTCCGAAGATGACATTGGGCGCGTGAAGAAGCACGTGATCAACCCGGTGGAGCGCCGCGAGGCGTCGCTTGCGCCGGTGGATACGCTGAAGACCGCCTACGCCATCCCCACCACGGTCAAAACCATGGAGGGCTTTATCGACTACACCCCGGCGCAGCTTCAGGACTTCATCAAACAGTACGGCCTGGCCATGGACGCGGCGGACATCGCCTTCTGCCAGCCCTATTTCCGGGGCGAGCGCCGCGACCCCACGCTCACCGAGATCCGCATGATCGACACCTACTGGTCCGACCACTGCCGCCACACGACCTTTCTGACGGAGCTGGGGAACGTGACCTTCGAGGACGCCGACGTGGCGGCCGCCTGGCAGCGCTACCTCGACGCCCGCGACGAGGTGAACCGCGCAAAGCCCGTCTGCCTGATGGACGTCGCCACCATTGGTGCGAAGGTGCTGAAGGCGCGGGGTCTGCTCACCGACCTGGACGAGAGCGAGGAGATCAACGCCTGCACGATCAGGATGGACGTGGACGTGCACGGCGAAAGCCAGAAGTGGCTGCTGCTGTTCAAGAACGAGACCCACAACCACCCCACCGAGATCGAGCCCTTCGGCGGCGCGGCCACCTGCATCGGCGGCGCGATCCGCGACCCGCTGTCCGGGCGCGGCTACGTGTACCAGGCCATGCGCGTCACCGGCGCGGCGGACCCCACCCGCAGCGTGGAGGAGACGATCCCCGGAAAGCTCCCACAGCGCCAGCTGGTGACCACCGCGGCGGCGGGCTATTCGTCCTACGGCAACCAGATCGGCCTGGCCACGGGTCTGGTCGAAGAAATCTATCATGATGGCTACGCCGCCAAGCGCATGGAGATCGGCGCGGTGATCGGCGCGGTCCCCGCAAGCGCGGTGCGGCGCGAGGCGCCCGCCCCCGGCGACGTGGTCATACTGCTGGGCGGCCGCACGGGCCGAGACGGCTGCGGCGGCGCGACCGGCTCCTCCAAGGCCCACACCCACGAGTCGCTGGAGACCTGCGGCGCGGAGGTCCAGAAGGGCAACGCGCCCGAGGAGCGCAAGCTGCAGCGCCTGTTCCGCAATCCCGAGGCCGTGCGCATGATCAAGCGCTGCAACGACTTCGGCGCGGGCGGCGTGTCTGTGGCCATCGGCGAGCTGGCCGACGGCCTGGACATCGACCTGAACGCCGTGCCCCGCAAGTATGAGGGCCTGGACGGCACGGAGCTGGCCATCTCCGAGTCCCAGGAGCGCATGGCCGTGGTGCTGGCCAGTGAGGACATGGACGCGTTCCGGGCGCTGGCCGACGCCGAGAACCTGGAATCCACGCTGGTGGCGAAGGTCATCCGCCAGCCGCGGCTGACGATGCGCTGGAACGGCGTGGAGATCGTGAACGTTTCCCGCGAATTCCTGAATTCCAACGGCGCGCCCAAGCGCACCGACGTGTGCGTAGAAGCCCAGGACAAGGCCGACGCGCCCGCAAAGGCAGGCTTTGCCGAGGGCATGCGGGCGATGGCCTCCGACCTGAACCTGTGCTCCCAGCGCGGCCTTTCCGAGCGCTTCGACAGCACCAACGGCGCGTCCAGCCTGCTGATGCCCTTCGGCGGCGTCCGCCAGCTGACGCCGGTGCAGGCCATGGCCTCCCGCATACCAGTGGAGGGCGGCGAGAGCGAAACGGCCAGCGTGATGGCCTACGGCTTCGATCCCTTCGTCAGCGAGAAGAGCCCCTGGCGCGGCGCGTATCTGGCGGTGGTGGATTCCATCGCGAAGCTGGTGGCGGCGGGCTGCGGCACAAAGAACGTGCACCTGACCTTCCAGGAGTACTTCGAGCGCATGACCGGCGAGGTGGCCTGGGGCAAGCCCCTGTCCGCGCTGCTGGGCGCGCTGGAGGCCCAGCTGGACTTCGGCGCGGGGGCCATCGGCGGCAAGGACAGCATGTCCGGCTCCTTTGAGGACATCCACGTGCCGCCCACGCTGGTCTCCTTCGCGGTGGGCGTGTGCCCGGCAAAGGACATCGCCACCGGCGAGTTCAAGCGGGCGGGCAGCCCCATCGGCTGGCTGAGACCCGAATACCGCGAAAACGGCACCCCCGACCCGAACAGCCAGAGGGCGCTGTTTGAGAAGGTGGACGGCCTGATCAAGTCCGGCAAGGCCCTGGCCGTCTACGCGGTGGGCAAGGGCGGCGCGGCCTCCGCGGCCTTCCGCATGGCCATGGGCAACGGCTTCGGCGTGACCTTTGAGGAAGGCGCGGACCTGTTTGCACCGCTGTACGGCAGCTTCCTGGTGGAGTTTGCCGGCGAAGGCTGCGCCGAGGGCGTGATCGGCCACACCACAAAGGCGCGCGCCTTCGCCTGCGGCGGCGCGTCCGTGCCCGCCGACGAGCTGGAGGCGCTGTACGAGGGCCGGCTGAACGACGTGTTCCCGGCCACGGTGAGAAAGGCCTACGCGACGCCGGTGGCGGCCTGCTTCGAGGCGAAGGGCCGCGTGCGGCCTGCGACGCCTGTCGCGAAGCCCCGGGTGCTGATCCCGGTGTTCCCCGGCACCAACTGCGAATACGACACGGCCCGGGCCTTCCTGAAGGCCGGCGCGGTGCCGAAGGTCATGGTGATCCGCAACCTGAGCGCCCGGGCGGTGGCGGAGTCGGTGGAGGCCTTCGCGAAGGCCATCGACGAGACCCAGATCCTGTTCATCCCCGGCGGCTTCTCCGGCGGCGACGAGCCGGACGGCTCCGGCAAGTTCATCACGGCCTTCTTCAGGAACCCGCTGCTCCGGGACGGTGTGCACAGGCTGCTGAACGGGCGCGACGGCCTGATGGGCGGCATCTGCAACGGCTTCCAGGCGCTGATCAAGCTGGGCCTGGTGCCCTACGGCGAGATCCGCGAGGCCAATGAATGCGTGGAGGCCACGCTGACGTTCAACGACATCGGCCGCCACCAGTCCCGCCTGGTGCGCACCCGCGTGGCCAGCAACAAGAGTCCGTGGCTGATGTACACCCGCCCCGGCGACGTGCACGTCGCGCCGGTGTCCCACGGCGAGGGCCGGTTCGTGGCCTCGGACGAGGTGATCGCGCGCCTGATGGAAAGCGGCCAGGTTGCCACTCAGTACTGCGACGAGCGGGGCGAGCCCACGATGGACATCCGCTGCAACCCCAACGGCTCCTGCGCCGCCATCGAAGGCATCACCAGCCCCGACGGCCGCGTGTTCGGCAAGATGGCCCACAGCGAGCGCGTGGGCTTCAACGTGGACCTGTACAAAAATGTCCCCGGAAACTACGACAACGGCATGTTCAAGGGAGCTGTAGATTACTTCAGTTAGCTACAAAGCACATATATACTTGACATTGCGGGCCGATTCGCTTACAATGAATCTGCCCGCAAGGGCCGAAGGGTGAACACAAGCGCAAGGCGGTTGCTCCTACATCTCCGAGAGGAGGTGAGGACCATGCGAGTAACTTTTCACATCGGAAAGTATACCGTCACGATCATCGTGTACGAGCGCAAAAAAAGCAACCGCCACTCTGGCAAGTGACGGCTGTTTTCTAGTCGTTTGACTACATAAAAAGATAAGCTTGAGGAGCAACCGCGTGCGTGGTTCGCCCTTCGCTTATATTATAGTACGGCCCGAGGGCGCTTGTCAAGTTGTTTTCCAAAGATTTTCCGTCAGGGATTTCCGGCAATTACTCACAAATTCATTGTTTCTCGCTGAGCGCGATCTCCCGGTACACCCTCAGCGCCGACGGGAAGGGAAGGGCCTGGAGCTGATCCTGATCGACCGCGGAATAGCCCTCCGGCGAAGTCGCGCAGCTTCCCAGCCGGCCCTGCATGTGCCACACCCTGTGGGTGAACACGTGCTTCGCGTCGGGCAGGGGGCGCTCGATTTGAACGCCGGTAAAGCCCATAGCTGTGAGCGCGTCCGCGAGGGCCGGTTCGTCCGGGTGGCCCTCGACGCAGACGAACTCATACAGACCGCCCAAGAGCCCCTTCGGGCGGCGGCGCACCAGCAGCCGTCCGTTCTGGTACAGGAGCAGGATCGTCAGGTCCTGCTCTTTCTTTGGGGCGGGGGGCGATTTCTTCGGGTATTCCAGCACGGCGTCCTCTTCGCGGGCGCGGCAGTGCTCCGCCACGGGGCAGTCGCCGCAGCGGGGCGACTTCGGCGTGCAGATGGAAGCGCCCAGGTCCATCAGCGCCTGGTTGTAGTCGCCGGGGCGTTCCCGGTCGATGCGCTCGAGGGCGGGCGCCAGCAGGTCAAAGGGCGTCTTCAGCACGTCCTCCCACGCCAGCACCCGGCCGAGCACGCGGGCCTGGTTGCCGTCCAGCGCCGGGGCGGGCTCGCCGAAGGCGATGGAGGCGATGGCGCTGGCGGCGTAGGGGCCGACGCCCGGCAGGCGGCGCAGCCCCGCGGCGTCGCCGGGGAAGGCGCCGCCCATGTCGCCGGCCACCCGCCTGGCCGCGGCGTGGAGGTTGCGCGCCCGGGAGTAGTAGCCCAGGCCCTCCCACAGCTTCAGCACCGCCTGCTCGTCGGCCTCCGCCAGCGCGAACACGGTGGGGAAGGCCGAGAGAAAGCGGGCGTAGTAGCCCTTCACGGTCTGGGCCTGGGTCTGCTGCAGCATGATCTCCGACAGCCAGATGCGGTAGGGGTCCCGCTCGCCCCGCCAGGGCAGCGCCCGGGCCGCGGCGTTTTTGTCGTACCAGCGCAGCAGGTCTTCGGAAAAGGACGTGGACATGGTGTGCCTCCAACAAGCAACCGGCGCCGTGCGGAACACGCGGCGCCGGTTGGGTTTTTCAGATCGCTTTATTCCGCGGCGACGGCAGCCACCTCGCTGCCCATGACGGCCTGCACGTCCGCCCAGATCTGGCGCATCCGCGCGGCGTCGGCGTAGGCCATGCCCTCCGGCGCGCTCTCCAGCCACTGGCCGACGGCCAGCGCGCGGTAGTCGTAGCGCCCGTCCTCCGTCTCGTTGCGCCACACGTAGGTGGGCACGTAGATGGGATTGGTGACGGCAAAGTGGCCGTATTCGGTCTCCTGGATCGTGAACTGGAAGATGATGCCGCTGTCATACTGGCCGTACTGGTCGGAGAGCAGGTTGCCCGTCGCGCCGAGGCACAGCGTGCGGTGCACGTTGCCGTCGGCGTCCTTCGATTCCAGCCAGGCGGCGGGCTGCACCACGTGGGGGTTGTAGCCGATGATCACGTCCACGCCCCAGTCGTTCAGCTTCTGGGCGATGACCTTCTGGGTGTCGGTGGGGGTTGCCTTGAACATCTCGCCCCAGCTGCAGTAGCAGACGATGATATCGGCGCCGGCGGCGCGCGCGTCCTCGATGTCCTTCTTGGCGTTGGACTTGGAGATCAGGTTGACGCCGTACTCTATGGCCGCCGGGTCGGCATTCTGTTCGTTGTCGTTCAGGGTTTCCGTGTAGGCCAGGAACGCGACCTTGATGCCGTTGATTTCCTTGATGACGGGGGTCTGCCGTTCCTCGGCGGAGCTGGCCGCGCCCACATAGGCCATGCCCTCGGTGGCGCAGTTGTTGATGGTGGCCTGCAATTCGTTGAAGCCGCCGTCCAGGGCGTGGTCGTTGGCCAGCATCAGCATGTCGACGCCGCAGTTCTTCAGCGTGCCGATCAGTGAGGGCGGCGTGACCATGCGGGCGCTGCCGGAGTATTCCGTGGTGCCGCCCAGCGTGCCCTCCACGTCGGCCACGGTGTAGTCGGCGTTTCCGATGATGTCGGCCACGTCCACGAACATGCTGTCAAAGTTGAAGGTGTTTCCGTTGACCGCGCAGCGCAGCAGGTTTTGCTGCATGGCGATTTCACCCAGCGAACGGATCGTGGCGCTCCTGGGCTCGGGTGTGGGCGTGGGGGTGGGCACGGGGGTGGGCGTCGGCGTGGCGTCGACGACCTCCTCCTCCGGCGCGACGGTGGGGATCACCTCCACGGCGGGATCTTCACCCCCGAAGGGATGCAGCACCGCAACGACCACGACGCCGATGATGATGAGCAGCAGCACCACCAGCACAGTAAGGCCCAGCGGCGTGATGCGATAGTGACCGACTCGAAGTCCTTTTACCGGTTGATTGGACATATTGCTTACCTCCATGGAACGACTGTGCTTCCAAACAACGGATAAACCGCCTTGATATTATAACATATATGGCGGCGGCAGGCAATGCGCAAATGTGATTTTGAAGTATAAATTTTGCAATAATATTTCTATATGTGAACTTCTGTTAATTAAGATTGTGACAAAATTTCAATTTTTTATTCCAAACTGATTGACAGGACGTAATGTATGATGTATGCTTGTAATGGCTTTGAATAGTTATTGCGGGTGGGGTGCGCATATGCCCCGCGCCCGGGATGTCTTTGGATGTGTGTTTGAGGTGAGAAAGAGTATGGCGACACATGCGATTGGAAAACTGAAATACAATTTCTCGAAGCAGGGCCTGGCGTTCCGCTGGGGCGACGGCGAGGTGCATCGCCTGTTCCAGGGGAAAGACAAGCAGTCCGGCGACGATGACTTTATAATGGAAGACGCGCCTGAGGCCGACGGCGGCTATCAGGACGATTATGATGCCGGCGACGAGGGCTATGCCGACGGGAGCTATGACGATGCCCGTGACGACGGCTATGACGGCCCGGACGACGGCTATGACGAGCGGCGCGACGGCGGCTATGATGACGGCGACGACGGCTATGACGACGACCGCTATGACGACGACCGTTACGACGACGACCGTTATGACGACGACCGTTATGACGACGATCGTTACGACGATGATCGCTATGATGACGACCGTTATGATGACGACCGTTATGATGACGACGGCTATGACGACGACCGTTACGACGACGACGGCTACGACGGCCGCGGCGGCGACGACGGCTATGACGGCGACGGCGACGACCGGTACGGCGAGGATTATGACGATCGCTATCAGGACGAGGACGCCGGGGACGACGCCTACTATTCCGAGCAGAGCGCGCTCATGCGCTATGTGGACGAGAACGACTGGGTGACCTATCTGCTGCTGTTCCTGTTCCCGCCGCTGGGCATCTACCTGCTGTGGCGCAGGCAGCGCTTTGACAAGCCCATCCGCTGGGCGATCACCGCGGCCTCGGCCATCTGGTTCGTCGTGGCGCTGATCCTGCTGCTGCGCGGCGTGCTGGGCGGCAACGGCGACCAGAACGTGCAGCCCAACATCACGATACCGCCGGCGGAGGTCGAGGTCACCGCCGAGCCGACGGACGCGCCGGCGGCTGCGGACGCCGAGCCCGTGACGGCCATCGACCTGGGCGGCGAGGGCGGCGCCGCGCCTGCCGACGACGGCGCCGCGGAGATGGAGACCGGAGCGGATACGGGCGAGACGGAGCCCGCGCCCTCGCCGACGGCGCTGAGCAGCGCGGGCGTGGTCAGCGCCGACACGGCGGCCTTCGTGTGGAGCCCGGCCACCGGCCTGTACTACCACTCCACCGACACCTGCCCGAGGATCGACGCCGGCGTGAAGTCCACGCGCGTCACCCGCGAGATCGCCGAGAACAGCCGTCACCAGTCGCCCTGCCCGGACTGCATCGGCGGCGGCACGACGGTGATGTACTACGGCACGCTGGGCGGCAAGTACTACCACTCCGATTCCAAGTGCAGCAAGATGCGCAATCCGCTGGAATACACGAAGACCGCGGCCGAGAACGAGGGCAAGCTGCCCTGCCCGGTGTGCATCCTGAAGACCCAGACCTCGCTGGATGAGAGCGACGACGTGGTGGCCGTGCTGATCAACGACCAGACGGTGGACAAGAGCGGCATACAGGTGTACGCCACCAAGAACGGCACCTACTTCCACGTGAAGGCCGACTGCTCGGGCATGCAGAACGCCACCAAGGGCCCGCTGAAGAACGCGCTGCTGGCGGGGAAGAAGGCCTGCCCGACCTGCTGTGCCACCGCGGGCGCGCTGGTCTACTGCACCAGCGGAGGCAAGTCGTACCACACCGACAAGAACTGCCAGGGCATGAGCGGCGCCAAACAGGTCACGCTGGCCGAGGCGATGGTGCTCGGCAAGTCCAAGTGCGACGTGTGCATCAAGGGCAGCGTCGCCGGGATCACCGGGACAGATACCGGCACAAAGACGGTGAACCTGGGCAACGCCACCGGCGACGATGTGAAGGTGTACGCCACCAAGAACGGCACCTACTATCACACCAACAGCACCTGCAGCGGCATGAAGGACGCCCAGCTGTACACGCTGAAGTCCATGCTGCTGGCCGGCAAGAAGGCCTGCCCGACGTGCGCCAAGAGCGCCACCACCCAGGTGTACGCCACCAAGGGCGGCAAGTACTATCACTCCTACGCCACCTGCTCGGGCATGACCAACGCCAATGCCGGTACGCTGGCCGAGGCGCTGGCGGCGGGGTTCAAGCGATGTCCGAAGTGCTGGGGCAACACGGCGGCCAACACCAAGACGGACACCACCGTGGCGGCGGCCGCCAACACCCAGACGGCGAAAGCCGCCGCGAACCAGAAGGCCCAGCAGGCGGCGGCCGTGACCACTGTGTCCTCGACCCGCGCCCAGGCGGCGCCGTCGAAGGCCACTGCCAGCAACACCTACGTGTACGCGACGCGGACCAGCCGCTACTATCACCTGAACAGCACCTGCGGCGGCATGACCAACGCCAGCCGCGTATCCCTGAAGACCGCAGCGAAGGCAGGCAAGAAAGC
>JAFYBB010000068.1 GCA_017540445.1 Clostridia bacterium
CATTGCCTTCCCCTTTAGGGGAAGGTGGCAGCGCGTCAGCGCTGACGGATGAGGTCGCCGCCCGCTCTGAAGACCGGATTGCCACGTCGTCTCCGCTGGCGCGGGGATTCCTCGCAATGACACGCAGGAGGCAGCACCCTCCGCCCTGTCATTGCGAGGAGGCCAGCCGTCAGGCTGGCCGACGTGGCAATCCGGTCCCCATTCAATCAAAGAAATCCGTCAGGATTTCAACAACAACTCCCCTCTCCACACTCCACTCTCCACTCTATCCCTTCATCGCAGCGCGCATCGGCCCGAGGTCGACCAGCTCCGTGCCGCGGAGCAGCTCGTACAGCTGGGCCAGTATCCGCCTGACGCCGCCGGGCACGTCGCTCTCGGCGTTCAGCGCCATCATCGGGTCGTGCACCGACATGCGCAGCTGGAACCAGGCGTTGTTCACGTCGCCGTCCAGGTTGAAGTTGATGCGCACGCCCTCGCGGCTGTCCGGCGCGACCTGCCACAGCGGGTCAGTGAGCGTGTGGCTCAGCAGCGCCTCCACGACCTCCTGACTGGCGGCGGAGGGGTCCTCCTCGTCCAGTATGGGCAGGCGGATCTCCACGCTCTCCACCGGCTCCTTCAGATCGTCGATCAGGCTGAACAGCACCTCGCCCTCGCGCTTGCGGTTCAGCGCCTCGCAGATCAGGCGTGTGGCCAGATACATGCCGTCGTCGATGAAGCCGTTCTCCCTGAAGGCCGCGTGGCCGCTGGTCTCGATGGCCAGCGGGCAATCGATGCCCTCGTCGTTCAGCCGCACGGCCTCGTCGATCACATTGCGATAGCCGCGCTTGAACCGGTAGTGCACGCCGCCCCACTCCGCGATGAACGACGAAAGGCCCGAGCTGGTGACGCTGTCGGTGACGAACGTCGCGCCGGGACGCTCGTCCAGCAGCATCGCCGCGACCAGCGCGATCAGCCGGTTGCCGGAAACGGTCCGCCCGTCGTGATCGACGATGACCGCCCGGCTGCCGTCCGCGCTGAACAGCACGCCCATGTCGGCGCGGCAGGCCGGCACCGCCCGGGCGATCTCGTCCACGGCCCCCGGGTCCTCCAGCGCGGCCACGGCGTCCTCGCCCCCCTCCGGGACCCGCGGGCTGCCCTCGGTCTCCACGCCCAGCGCGTCCAGGAAGCCGGCGTAGGCCCGCCCCACGGCGTTTCGGGCGTCCACGACCACGCGCATGCCCAAGAGCGGCTTCAGCGCGTCGTCCTCCAGGCAGCGCGCGGCGACGGCGCGCAGGTTCTCAAAATAGGCGGCCTGCGCGTCGCAGCGCACCACCAGGCGCTCCGGGACCTCCGATTCGGCGGCCAGCGCCAGCACGGCGGCCACCTCGTCGTCCCTCAGGCCGCCCTGGGCCGCGGCGAACCGAAAGCCGTTCAGGCCCGGGTTCGCGGCGCTGGCGGTGACCATCACGGCCCCGTCCACCGGCTCCGGCGCGTCCGTAAGCGTGCGCATCACCGCCGGCGCGGGGCACTGGCCGCAGTCCAGCACGTCGCTGTCCGCCGCGGTGATGCCGCGGATCACGGCGGCCATGAGGCGCTCGCCGGAGGGCCTGCCGTCGCGGCCCACGGCCAGCCGCAGCGCGTCCGGGGTCTTCCCCTCGCGCCGGGCCAGGTAGCAGGCGAAGGCATAGCCCAGCTTCTCCACCCGGGCGTCGGTCAGCAGCGCTTCAGGCCCGCGAATCTCCGAGCCGCTTCTGAATTTGGACCACCTTGTACTGTCCGTACTCATAGAATACCTCGCTTTGCATCAGCCGGAATCCGTCACGGCTGTTTTTTGGTCTTTTTCTTCTTCTGGGGCGACTTCACGACGGGAACCGCGCCGGTCTTGCCCAGGTCGGACTTCGCGCGCTGCTTCTCGGCGGCCAGCCGCTTCAGCCGCTCGTGCCGGGCGCGCAGCGAGGTGACGATCAGCAGCGTGACCATCACCGTCAGCGCCGCGCCGGCGATCACCAGCAGCACGATGAACATGGCGCTGTTGCCCCGGGGCTTCACCGACTGGCCCGACGGCGTGCCGGCGGGCTCGTCCACCCGCTCCGGGTCCACCCCGTCCGGGGCGATCACCACGTCCACCGGCGCGCTGGCGGCCGTGTGCTGGTGCCCGTCGGCGTCGTTGTAGTTCAGGTAGAAGCTGAACTGCGCGTCGGCGGCCACGTCGAACTCGGCGCTGCACACGCTGGGCTCACCCACCGGCACCACGGCCAGCCGCCGAATCTCGCCCAGCACGGCCTCGTAGAGCACGGCGTCCCGGGCCATCGCGTTGCCCGAATTGGTGATGGCGAAGTCGAAGGTCACCCGGCCGGGCCGGTTGATCCGCTGCGTGCGGGCCACCGCCTGCAGGGTCACGTCCACGCTCGTGTCCGCGGCTGCGCCGGAGAGCGTCATCGTCTCCGTGCGCAGGTCGAGCGCCTCCCCCGCGCTGCTGATGCCGGTGATGCGCCAGCGGTATTCGCCCCCGCCACGCAGCGGGTAGGTGTGGGCGATCTCCACCGGGGCGGAGCCGCTGAGCAGCGACACGGCGTCGGCGATGACGCCGCCGTACACGTCGTCCACCACGGTGATGCCGGTGTAATCCACATTGCCGGCGTTGGTCAGTATCAGTATCGCGTCGGCGGTGTCCCGCTCGAACACCGACTGGCCCACCGAGAACGAAATCTCCAGCGCGCTCTCGGCGATGCCGATGGGCACCGGGTCCAGCCTGCGGGTGATCGTCTCGCCCGAGGGCACCGTGTACTCCAGCTCCGGGGCCGACTCGGCCGCCTCCGTCAGCGTGGCGCGGCTGATGAACGTCTTGGCCTCGCCCACGCCCAGCCGCTCCAGCCGCCCGGTAAAGTCCCCCAGCCCGTCGCGGATGCGCAGCGCGGTCAGCGCCACGTTGCCGGTGTTGACGATCTTGTAGGTCACCGTCACCACCCCGCCGCGGGTCACCGTCTCGGAGGAAATCTGGCGGGTAAAGCTGGCCAGCGGCTGGGACTCGCCCCGGGCGATCGCCGCGCTCAGGCTGTAGGTCACCTTTTCGCCGTCGGGCGACAGCGCGTCGTGGCTGATGGTGTAGGCAATCTCCCCCGCGTCCAGCTCCTCCTCGGTCACGGCGTGGGGCCGCACCAGCGTCTGCTGCTCCCCCGGCCCCAGCTGGCCGATGGGCTCGGAAATCAGGCCGTCGGCGGAGATCAGGTAGATGTTCTGCACGGGCCGGTCGGTGGGGTTTGTCAGCACGAAGGTCATCGTCGCGTCCCCCGGGGCCACCATCGCCGCGGGCTGCACGCTGAACTCGACGCGCAGCACGCCCTCCGGCACCTCCGAGCAGGCCGCCAGCGCGAAAAGGGCGCACAGCAGCGCCAGCGCGCCCACGCGGGCCGCCAGATGCCGCACCCATCGCCCGTTTCTGATCATATCGTTGGCCCCTTTTCTTCGTCCCGGCGCACGGGGAATGGTCCCATAGCACCAGTATTATTTTATTGCATCTTCCCCGGCCCTGTCAAGGCCAAACCGCGCTTTTTCCCCTTCCGGGCCGCCGACGGCCCCCGCGGGCGCGTCCATCCATTGTTCACTAAAATGACAAACAAAAATACGTGCGCGGCGGGCGAATGTATGCTATAATAGGATGGGTATGGATCAAAATCCATCCGTTGACCGTCCAATACGCGAGCGGCAATGCCGCCGGGAGGATACAGAGCTTGAAATACGCGATATTCAAACCCCGGGAATCGGAGCGCAACTTCCTGTTCTCGGTGATCATGTTGACCGCGAAGATGCTGTTCTTCGTGATCCTGCTGATCGGACTGATCGGCGGCGGCGTGGTGGCCGGCATCGCCAAGGGCTGGGTGGACACTGCCCCGAACCTGGACCTGGCCCAGATCGGCGCCCAGTCGCAGACCTCGTTCATCTACGACAGCAGCGGCAACCTGATCATGGAGTTCAAGGGCTCCGAAAACCGCATCTACGTGGAGATCGCCGACATTCCCCAGCAGCTGATCAACGCGGTCATCGCCGTGGAGGACTCCCGCTTCTACGAGCACCACGGCGTGGACCTGAAGCGCATCGTCGGCGCGCTGGTGAACAACATCATGGGCGGCAACACTCAGGGCGCGTCCACGATCACCTGCCAGCTGGTGAAGCTGACGCTTCTGAACGCCGACCAGAATTACAAGCGCAAGATGCAGGAGGCCTATCTGGCCCTGGAGCTGGAGAAGCAGCTGACCAAGGAGCAGATTTTGGAGGCCTACCTGAACGTGATCTACATGGGCGGCAGCAGCTACGGCGTGAAGATCGCCGCCCAGGACTACTTCGGCAAGGACCTGAACGAGCTGTCGCTGCGCGAGTGCGCCGCGCTGGCCCGCATCATCCGCAACCCCTACCGCTACAACCCCCGGGCCAACTACTACACCCGCCACACGCCGCAGGTCATCGAGGAGCAGACCAACTACGTGCTGGAGGAGATGCTGGACCAGCGCCTGATCACCGAGGAGGAGTACCAGGCGGCCCACGACGAGAAGCTGAACGTCATCGAGAGCAGCACCGCCGCCAGCGCCGGCATGTACGACAACGCCTATTACGTGGAGTATTCGATCTACGACGTGGTCACCAAGATGCTGCGGGTCGAGGGCCTGGAGGACACCAGCTACAACCGCAGCCAGATGGAGACCAAGCTGCGCAACGGCGGCTACAAGGTGTTCACCAGCCTGCGCCCGGACGTGCAGCAGGCGGTGCAGGACGTGATCACCGGGTGGACCCAGTACCCCTCGATGCGCTATTCCAACGACAGCGCCACCCAGGCGTCCCTGGGCGGCGGCGAATACCTGACCGTGGTGCAGCCCCAGTGCGCCTGCGCGGTGATGGACTGGCACACCGGCGAGCTGGTGGCCATCGTGGGTGGGCGCAACGAGCCGGTGCAGCGCAAGCAGTTGAACCGCGCCTACCAGAACGACATGCCCGTGGGCTCGTCCATCAAGCCGCTGGCCGTGTACGGGCCGGCCTTTGACCTGGGCTACTCCCCCGGCACACCGGTCATGAACCTGCCCATCCCCATCAAGGACTGGGTCAGCGAGACCGGCTACCCCAACAACTTCGGCGGCGGCAGCTTCAGCGGCGTGGAGTCGATGCGCAAGGCCATCAACCAGTCCCACAACACCTCCACGGCCCACGTGCTGATGGACTATGTGGGCATCGAGAACGCCGTCACGTATCTGCTGAAGCTGGGCGTGAACCCCAACCACATACGCGCCAACGGCTCCGGCCTGGCGCTGGGCTCCTCGGGCCTGTCCGTGATCGAGCTGGCCACCGGCTTCGGCGCCATCGCCAACCAGGGCGTGTATCAGGAGTCCTACGCCTTCACGCAGATCCTGAACCCGGACGGCACCGTCTACATCGACGTGCGCGAGGTGCAGGAGACCTGGCAGGCCTTCAAGCCCTCCACCGCCTACATGCTGGTGGACGTGCTGAAGGGCTGCGTGGGGCCGGACGGCACCGGCTCCCGCGCCAACTTCGGCGACATCACCGTGGCGGGCAAGACGGGCACCAACACCAACAACATCGGCGTGACCTTCGCCGGCATGACGGGCTACTATTCCGCCGCGGTCTGGGTCGGGTCGGACAACTACAAGCCGCTGACCAGCGACGCCACCGGCGGTACCTACGCCGCGCCGCTGTGGGCCGAGATCATGTCCCAGGTGCACCTTTTGACCGGCTGCACCACCGACCGCGCCATCATCAGCGGTGCTCCCGCCGACTTCCACCTGACGGCGTGCACCGTGTGCGCCGTGTCCGGCATGCTGCCCACCTCCGCCTGCCGCAACGACGTGAACGACTACGGCACCAACACCGACTACTACCTGTCCGGCACGGAGCCCACCGCGTCCTGCAACATGCACCGCGCGGTCCGAATCTGCGCCTACAGCCACCTGGTGGCCTCGCCCTCCTGCCACAACACCCGCGTGTTCGGCATGATATTCATTCCCAAGGGCCACCCGCTGCGCTACGCGAAATCGCTGGACGACGTCACGAAGTACTTTGAAGGCGCGTCCACCAACGAGAGCAGCACCAGCCTGGCAAAGTGCACGCTGGGAAGATGATCTGAATGGAATAAATATCTCCCCGCGGTCAATGCTGTAAGCAGCATTGACCGCGGGGAGATATTGTTATGGGGAAAAGGATCGATCGGGCCGTCCTCTGGGCGCTGTTGGCGGCAGGTTTTTACGTCTTTTACCTGAACGCCTGGGGCGACATTCCTTTGGCGTGCCTTGCCGCGTTTGTCAGCTGCGCGCTGCTCCGGCGGCTGTTTTCGCGGGTGCGCCTGCCCCGCCGGATGCCGGCAACTCAGGCCAAGGCGGCGCTGTGGCGCGTGGCCGCGCTTTCGGACGCCGAAGCGCAGGCGCGGCTCACGGCGCTCACGCGGTGGCGCTGGCCCGGCGAGGATTTCTGCCTGACGCCGGTATTGAAGCACCCGGAGGCCACGCTGTCCTCCGGCGACGTGCTGAACGCCTGGAAGGCCAACCGGGATGCCGAACGCTTGGTGATCGCCGCCACCTGCCCGGCGGAGCCCAGGGCCCTGTACTGCGCCCGAGGGCTGAAGGCCCCCGCCGTCGCCGTGCTGGACAGCCGGGCGCTGACGCGGCTCATGCGCGCGCCCGGCGCGCCGCGGACTGTGGAGGTCGAAGCGCCCGAGCCGCTGCGCCACAGGCTGCGCGACGCCCTTCAACGCGCCTGCGCGATTCGCCCAAAACCCCGCAACGCCGCGCTGGC
>JAFYBB010000069.1 GCA_017540445.1 Clostridia bacterium
CATTTCGATGCGATTGGTGGCAGCGATGACGATCACGCCGTCGCCGGTATAGAAGCCGGACATCTCGCTCAGCAGCGCGTTCAGCGTCTGGTCGCGCTCGTCGGAGGACATGTCGTCCCGCCGCTTGCCCAGCGCGTCGATCTCGTCGATGAATATCACGCACTTGCCGGCCTTGCGCGCCTTTTTGAACAGCTCGCGCACGCGACTGGCCCCGACACCCACGTACTTTTCCACAAAATCCGAGCCGGACAGCGCGAAGAAGGGCACTCCCGCCTCCCCGGCCAGCGCCTTGGCCATCAGCGTCTTGCCGGTGCCCGGCGGCCCGTACAGAAGAACCCCCGCGGGCATCCGCGCGCCGTAGCGCCTGTACTTCTCCGGGTGCCGCAGGTAGTCGCGCAGCTCCTTCAGGCTTTGAAGCGCCTCGTCGTTCGCGGCGACGCGGGTGAAGTCGCACTTGGGCAGCGGCGGCTGCGATCTGTCCCCGCGGCGATGTACGCCGACGGCCTCCGCCCGCGCCCGCGGGCCGCGCATCAGCGCCAGGGCGACGAACCCGGCCAGCGCCGTGAAGATCAGCGCCTGGGACACCGCGTTCTGTACCCGCGCGCCGCTGCCCAGCGTGAACGACAGCGCAAGCCCCGCCAGCGCGGCGGCCGCCGTCAGTATCGTCAATGCATGGTTCAGTCGCTTCAATGGGCATCACCTCGTCCGTGATTGTACATGCAACATACAACCATGGATATTGTAACGCCCGCGGGGTGAAATGTCCACGAACAACTTCTGGCATCCATGTCTATTTTCGGCGCAAATGGGAAACCTTTGTACAAACGGGCTGCGGCCCGGCGAAGGATGGGATTTGCATCATGAGAAGGAAATGGCTGGCGGGGATCGGCGCCGCGCTGCTGCTCGTCGCGGCGATCGCGCTGTGGCGGCTCGACATTCCCCACTGGAAAAAGCTCGATCTGTCGAAGGTCACCGACCCGCCGGTGACCACGATGGTCTACGACGGGGGCGGAAAACAGGTCGGCGCGCTGCGCGGCGGGGAGCACCGGGTGTGGATCAGCCTGTCGGAGGTTCCGGAGGACGTGCAGAACGCGTTCATCGCCGCCGAGGACCTTCGTTTCTACCGCCACCATGGCGTGGACGTCCACCGGCTGCTGGGCGCGCTGTGGAAGGACATCCGAACCCTCAGCTACGCTCAGGGCGGGTCGACGATCACCCAGCAGCTGATCAAGCTGACCCATTTGAGCCAGACGAAGACGCTGTCGCGCAAGGCCCAGGAGATCGTGCTGGCGCTGCAGCTGGAGAAGGTGCTGGACAAAAAGCAGATCCTGGAGGCCTATCTGAACACGGTCTACTTCGGGCACGGGGCCTACGGCATCGAGGCCGCCGCCAACGTCTACTTCAGCAAGCCCGCCTCCAAGCTGTCGCTTTCAGAGGGCGCGCTGCTGGCCGGCGTCATCAAATCGCCCTCGGGCTACGCGCCGCACCTGAACCCGGACAGGTCCGTTGCCCGGCGCAACCAGATTCTCAACACAATGGCGGAGAACGGCATGATCACCGATGCGCAGCGCGACAGCGCCGCTTCCGAGCCGCTCAAGCTGGCGCTGGCGGAGGAGGAGAGCGGCAAGTTCGCGTGGTACATGGACGGCGTGCTCGACGAGGCGACCCAGCGGCTCGGGCTGTCCGCCGATGAGATCATCTCCGGCGGCTACGCCGTCTACACCGGCTTTGACACGGCGATGCAGGCGGCGGCCGAGGCGCTGTTCGAGCGCCAGGACGCCTTCCCCGCGGACGCTCAAGACGGCACGCCGGTGCAGGCGGCGCTGGTGGCGCTGAACTGCGAAACGGGCGAGCTTACGGCCATGGTGGGCGGCAGGCAGTACGACGTCATGCGCGGCCTGAACCGGGCCACCCAGGCCATGCGCCAGCCCGGCTCTGCGTTCAAGCCGGTATCCACCTACGCCGCGGCCATCGACGCCTACGGCTACGTGCCCGCCTCCACGGTGGACGACACGCCCCGGGTGTTCGCGGGCGGCTACGCGCCGGGCAACGCCGGCGGGATGAGCTACGGGCGGGTGACGCTGCGGGAGGCGCTGTCCCGCTCGCTGAACATCGCCACCGTGGCGCTGGCCGACAGCATGGGCACGCCCGCCCTCAGGAACTACGCCAAGCGGTTCGGCATACCGCTGGCCGCCGAGGACGTGAACCTGTCCATGGCCCTGGGCGCGCTGACCTACGGCGTGTCCCCCAGCCAGCTGGGCGCGGCCTACTGCGCGCTGGCAAACGGCGGGACCCGCGTGACGCCCCACGCCATACGCCGCATCGAGGACGCGGACGGGCGGGTGCTGTACCGCTATGAGGCGGAACAGGCCCGGGCCGTCACCCCGGAGACGGCCTACATGATCACCGACATGCTGAAGACCGCCGCCGCGAAGGGCAGCGCGAAGGCACTTTCGGCCTGCGGCTTCCCGGTGGCCGGTAAGACGGGCACCGTGTCGGAGAGCGCCGGCGGCACCCGGGACGTCTGGACCGTCGCCTATACGCCCGAGACCGCCGTCAGCGTGTGGATGGGCTTTGACAACCCGGACGCGGACCACGCCATGCCGGCCTGGGAAGGCGGCAGCGGGTACCCCGCGCGGATGTGCGCGGACTTTTTGAAGGCCGTATCCGCAAAGCTCGGCAAGCGGGACTTTGCCCGGCCCAAGGGCGTGAAGCTGGCGCTGCTGGACGGCTACGCGCTGGCCGAGGAGGGCGAGGCGCTGCTGAGCACGGACAAGACGCCCAGGGCGTACACGCTCACCGAGCTGTTCCACCCCTACGACCTGCCAAATCGCTTTTCTCAGCTGTGGACCGCGCCCGCGCCGGTACAGGATTTCAGGCTGCTCACGGGCCCCGGCGAAACGCCCGTCGTGGCCTTCACCGCCCAATCGCCCCACGACGAGTACGTGCTCACCCGCACGGCGGGCGGTCAGAGCGCGGAAATTGCCGTGCTGTCCGGCGACGCGGGGCGGGAGGTGCGCTTTGCCGACACCGGCCACGACCTTTCGCAGGTCGCCGAGTACCGGCTGCTGCCCCGCAACCGGCTCGCCCGGGAGAGCGGCGAGCTGATCGCCGGGCCCCTCAGCGAGGCGGTTCGATACGCCCCCGGCGGGCTCCTGAACGCAATCATGGGCGTCGGGGCGGCCGAAGCCGCGCCGACGCCCACGGAGGTCGAGACCCAATGGGATCAATCGCTGTTCAACTGACCCGCGCCGACGAGCTCGCGCTCCCGCTCGGGCACAAAGGCCAGCCTGTCGTCTTCCGCCGTCACGCGCACGCGGTCGCCCAGGCGGATCTTGCCCAGCAGGATCTCCTCGCTGAGGGCGTCCTCCACCATGCGCTGTATGGCGCGGCGCAGCGGGCGCGCGCCGTATTGCAGGTCGTAACCGGCGCGGCTGATCAGGCTGAGCGCCGGTTCCGTCACGTCCAGCTCTATGCCGCGCTCGGAAAGCCGGGCGCAGACCTGCCGGAGCAGCAGCCGTGCGATGGCGTCGATCTCGGGCTGTTCCAGCGCGTGGAACACGATGATCTCGTCCACGCGGTTCAAGAACTCGGGCCGGAAGATGTTCTTGACCTCGCCCATGATGTTCTCCTTCATGGTCTCATAGGACTTGGTCTTGTCCTCCGAGCCGCCGAAGCCCATGCTGCGCTGCTTTTTCAGCGTGTGCGCGCCGGCGTTGCTGGTCATGACGATCACGGTGTTCTTGAAGTCCACCACGCGGCCCTGGCCGTCGGTCAGCCGCCCGTCCTCCATGATCTGCAGCAGTATATTGAACACGTCCGGATGGGCCTTTTCCACCTCGTCCAGAAGGATGACGGCGTAGGGCTTGCGGCGCACCTTCTCCGTCAGCTGTCCGCCCTCCTCGTGGCCGACGTAGCCGGGGGGCGAGCCGATCATCCGCGACACCGAATGCTTCTCCATGTACTCGGACATGTCGATGCGGATCATGCTGTCCTCGTCGCCGAACAGCGCCTGGGCCAGCGCCTTGCACAGCTCGGTCTTGCCCACGCCGGTGGGCCCCAGGAACACGAAGGAGCCGATGGGGCGGTTCGGGTCCTTCAGCCCGGCGCGGGCCCTTCGGATCGCCCGGGCGACGGAGGCGACGGCCTCGTCCTGGCCGATCACGCGCTCGTGCAGTATCGCCTCCAGGTTCACCAGGCGGCTGGATTCGTCCTCGGTGATGCGGGCCACTGGAATGCCCGTCCACGCGCCGACGATCTGCGCCACCTCTTCCTCGCCGACGACCTCCACCCGGCTGTTGCGGCTGTGCTCCCACTCGGAGCGGCGGCGGGCCATCTCGTTCTGCAGCGCCTTCTTCCGGTCGCGCAGGTGGGCGGCCTTCTCGAAGTCCTCGTGGGCCACGGCCTCCTCGGTCTCCTTGTTCAGCGCGTCCAGGCGCTCCTGCTGCTGCTTCATGTCCGGCGGCGCGGTGAAGGCCTTGATGCGCACGCGGGAGGCCGCCTCGTCGATCAGGTCGATGGCCTTGTCCGGCAGCGACCGGTCGGAGATATACCGGTCCGACATGTACACCGCCGCCACGATGGCCTCGTCGGTGATGCGCACGCGGTGGTGCGCCTCGTAGCGGTCCCGCAGGCCCTTCAGGATCTCCACGGACTCCTCCCGGGTGGGCTCACCCACCGTGACGGGCTGGAAGCGGCGCTCCAGGGCGGCGTCCTTCTCGATGTGCTTGTGGTACTCGTTCAGCGTGGTCGCGCCGATGCACTGCATCTCGCCCCGCGCCAGCGCCGGCTTCAGGATGTTCGCCGCGTCGATCGCGCCCTCGGAAGCGCCCGCGCCGCAGATCGTGTGCAGCTCGTCGATGAACAGTATCACGTTCCCGGCCTTCTTGATCTC
>JAFYBB010000070.1 GCA_017540445.1 Clostridia bacterium
AATGGTGGACCTGGGCTACTGGGGCGACAACTACATGGCCAATGCCTATGCCGACGCCGCCAGGGCCATCGCCGAGGGCGAGTGCGCCATGACCGTGGCCAACCAGGGCTTCCCCACCGAGATCAACGCGGCCTATCCCGAATTCCCGGCGGAGGACATCGGCTTCTTCGTGATGCCCCTGTGCGACAACCAGGTGCTGAACATGAACCCCGTGGGGCCCACCCGCTTCGTCTACTCCGGTTCCGCCAACGCGGACGCCGCGAAGCAGTACCTGGCCTTCCTGGCCGAGCCGGAGAACATCCAGTACCTGATCGACAACGTGCCGAAGTTCAACACGCTGCCCTTCACCACCGCGAAGGACGCCTACTCCGACGAGATCTCCGGCTTCTACGCCGCCTATCCGGACCACGGCACCGTGTACCAGACCAGCGTCAAGTACGTCAATCCTCAGTGGATGGAGATCGGCAGCGAGCTGGTGGCCGTGATCCTGGGCGACCAGAGCGCCGAGCAGATGCTGCAGAACATCGACCGCAACCGCGCCGACCAGGCCGCGGCCGCGAAGGATCCCGCCTGGAACTGACGGGCGCGCAACCCATACACGATCGCCTGACACAACGGAAGGCGGAGGGGCCCCTCAGTGCGGTTCCCTCCGCCTTTTCCACACCGCTCCCCGGGAGGTCATCATGAACAAGAATCGCGTGTATCCCACCTGGTTTGCCCTCGGCGCGCTGCTGCTGTACGTGGTGCTGTACGTGCTGCCGTCGGTGATGGGGCTCGGCTACTCCTTCACGGACTGGTCCGAGTATTCCTGGGAGGTCCACTTCGTCGGCCTGGAGAACTTCAGGACGGTGTTCTCCGCCAACTACAACTACGTGCGCGTGCTGCTGAACACGCTGCGCTTCACGGCGGTGACCACCATCGCCAAGAACGCCATCGGGCTGATGCTGGCCGTGCTGCTGACGAAGAAGGTCCGCATGCTCAACTTCCACCGGGCCGTGATGTACATGCCCTGCGTGCTGTCGGCGCTGATCGTGGGCATGATCTTCAAGTCCATCATGGACCCGAAGGTGGGCCTTCTGAACACGGCGCTGCGCGCGGTGGGCCTGAACGGGCTGGCGCAGAAGTGGATCTACGATTCCAAGCTGGCCTTCCCGTCGGTGATGGCGGTGGACATCTGGAAGGGCATGGGCTACATCATGACGATACTGATCGCGGGCATCATGTCCATTTCGCCCGTGTACTACGAGGCCGCGGCCATCGACGGCGGCAACGCCTGGCAGTGCTTCCGGCACATCACGCTGCCGATGCTCACGCCCACGCTGACGGTCACCACGGTGCTGAACGTGATCTACGGCCTGCGGGTGTTCGACACGGTCTACGCGCTGACCAACGGCGGCCCCGGGTTTGCCACCGAGGTGCTGTACACCGCCGTGTACAAGGAATTCAGCAAGGGCCGCTACGCCGTGGGCACCACGCTTTCGACGATCATCACGCTGCTCACGCTCGTCGTCGGCTACTTCATGATCAAGCACATGGTGAAGGGGGAGGGGGATCTGGCATGAACAGCATGGTGAGGAGAAGACAGGGCCTGATCACCTTCGGCGTGAACGCACTGGCGTGGCTGCTGTCGCTGATCCTGCTGGCGCCGCTGCTGCTGATACTGTTCAACAGCTTCAAGACCAGCAAGGAGGCCTCGGCGATGGCGCTTTCGCTGACGGCCAACCCCCAGTGGTCCAACTATTCGGTGGTCATCGAGAAGGGCAAGCTGGGCGTCACGTTCTTCAACAGCCTGCTCTACTCCGTCAGCAGCGTGCTGCTGTGCACGCTCCTGTCCACGATGGCCGCCTATGTGATGTCCCGCAACCGCCGGAAGCTGCACAACTTCCTGTACCTGTTCATCGTGCTGGGCATCGCCATGCCGATCAACTTCGTCACGCTGATGCGGGTGATGCAGGTCACGAAGCTGATGAACAAGAAGATCGGCATCATACTGCTCTACACGGCCACGCAGATCCCGTTCAACGTGTTCCTGATCCACAGCTTCGTCGGGAAGATCCCGGTGGAGATCGACGAGGCCGCCGTCATCGACGGCGCGCCGGCCACGGGGCTGTTTATACAGATCGTGCTGCCGCTGATGAAGCCGGTGCTGGTGACGGTGATGGTGCTGACCTTCCTGAACACCTGGAACGAGTTCGTGATGCCGCTGTACTTCCTGGATTCCTCCACGAAGTGGCCGATGACGCTGGCGGTGTACAACTTCTTCGGCATGTACTTCAAGGACTGGAACCTGGTCTGCGCCGACATCGTGATGACCAGCGCGCCGGTGGTGCTGGTCTACCTGCTGGGGCAGAAGTACATCGTCGCCGGCATGACCGCGGGCGCGGTCAAGGGCTGACGTCCAAAATGGAATAGGGGACGGTTCCTTATTCCAAAAGTGGAATAAGGAACCGTCCCCTATTCCACTCAAATGAACGGAGGGCAATGCCATGAAGCGAATCCAACTGTCAGAGGGCGTGGAGCGGGTCTGCCTCGATCCCGCGGAGGCCGCGGGGTTTGCGCCCGTCGTGTTCTCGGACGCGAACGGCGAATACCTGCGCCAGACGGGCCTGCGCTGTGCCGAGCGCCCCGTCTGGCGGCTGGCCCCCGCGTCCGGCGAGGGCGCGGTGCGGCAGACCGCCAACGGCGAGGTGGTGGTGTTCGACGACGGCGAACGGGAGCGGGTGCGCATCAGCCATACGGCCACGCTGCGCTTTGCCTGCCCGGGCGGGCACGTGCTCACCGGCCTGGGCCAGCACGAGGCGGGGGTGTTCGACTACGCCAATGCCGAGGAGCGCCTCTACCAGCACAACATGAAGATCGCGATACCGTTCCTGCTGTCGGACGCGGGCTGGGGCCTTTTGATCGAGGCCGGCTGCGCGATGCGCTACCGGGGCGAGGGAAACGGCTTCACGTTCGAGCTGGACGCCGTGGACGAGATCCGCTACGTGGTGATGCGCGGTGCGAACTGCGCCCAGGTGCTGCGGAAGCTGGCGGGCCTCGTCGGCAGGCCGGCGCTGCTGCCCAGGTGGGCCTACGGCTACGTCCAGTCGAAGGAGCGCTACAAGACCGCCGATGAGCTGTTGGACGTGGCCGCTGAGTTCCGCCGGCGCGGGCTGGGGCTGGACTGCATCGTGCTGGACTGGCTCAGCTGGCGCGAGGGCTGCTGGGGCGACAAGACGCCGGACCCGGAGCGCTTCCCGGACGTGAAGGCGCTGACCGGCGCGCTGCACGCCATGGACGTGAAGCTGATGGTGTCCATCTGGCCGAACGCCGGCAAGGGGCGCGACTGCGACGAGTTCGAGGCCGCGGGCCTGTTCCTGCCGGGCAGCCGGATCTATGACGCCTTTTCGCCCGAGGCCCGGGAGCTGTACTGGAAGCAGTGCCGCCGCCATTGGATGGACGGCGGCGTGGACGCGCTGTGGTGCGACAGCTGCGAGCCCATCACCGACCCGGACTGGTGCGGCGAGGAGAAGCGGGACGAGGACGAGCGCATGCGCCTGTTGACCGAGGCCTCGGCCCTGCGGATGGACCCGGCGACGATGAACGACTACGGGGCCGTGCACCTGCGGGGCCTGCGGGAGCACTGGCTGCGGGACATCCCGGACAAGCGGCCCGTGCTGCTGTCCAGAAGCGGCGGCGTCGATGCCAGCGCCCTCGGGGCGATACTGTGGTCCGGCGACGTGACGGCCCGCTGGGAAACGCTGCGCGCCCAGGTCACCGAGGGCATCAAGGCCGCCTGCAGCGGCATCTGCTGGTGGACGCTGGACATCGGGGCCTTCTTCGTGGCCCCCAGGGCCCAGTGGTTCTGGAGGGGCGACTATCCGGAGGGCGTGGCAGACCCCGCCTACCGCGAGCTGTACGTCCGCTGGTTCCAGTTCGGCGCGATGCTGCCGGTGTTCCGCTCCCACGGCACGGACACGCCCCGGGAGCCCTGGCGCTTCGGCGGCGAGGACAGCCCGGAATACCGGTGCCTCAGCGACGTGATCGCGCTGCGCTACCGGCTGCTGCCCTATCTGTACGCCACGGCGGCCCAGTCTGCCCGAGACGGGTTGCCGATGCTGCGGGCGATGCTGGTCGCCTTCCCGGACGCGCCGGAATTGTTCGCGCTGCACGACCAGTACATGCTGGGCGACGCGCTGCTGGTGAAGCCGGTCACGCGCCCGCTGGAAGCGGGCGGCAATAAAACGCAGGTCGCGCTGCCGCCGGGCGGCTGGTACGACCTGTTCACCGGGGAATACCATGAGGGCGGCGGTGAGATCGAGCTGGACACGCCGCTTCACCGCTTCCCGGCGTTCGTCCGGGCGGGGAGCATCGTTCCCGTGGCCACAGGCGCGCACAGCGCCGCGGACCTGCCGGTTCCCGCGCGGGAGCTGACGATCTACGCCGGCGCGGACGGCGCGTTCGACCTGTACGACGACGCGGGCGACGGCCCGGTCGACGGCGCGGCCCTGCCGCTGCGCTACGACGACGCCGAAAAGGTTTTGACGCTGGGAGACTGCCACCTGCCGGAGCCGGCGGACATCGCCGTCCGCCTGATCCGGCCCGACGGCAGCCGAACTGACCGGACCGTGCGCTATCGCGGCGCGAGGATGCGGGTCGAACTGGCATGATTAGTTTACATGGGGACGGTTCTTGTGTAACCGTCCCCATGTAAACCATCGGCGCTCACTCGGCGGCGGGATACCGCTTCAATATGTTTTCCCGGCTCCGGGCAATGTGCCGCGCCATGGCCTCTCGGGTCGCTTCCGGCTTCCCGTCGCGTATGAAGCGCAGTATGTCGATGTGCTCGAAGGTGGAATCCCTGTAGTGGGCCAGCGCTTCGTCCGCGCTGAGCCCCGTGCTGGGGCCGTTCCACATCTCCATGAGATAGGCCTTGAGCTTGTGGTTGTCCGCCGCCGTCCAGATCGCCATGTGGATATCCTGGTTCAGCGCTTCGTAGTCCGCCCGGTCCAGCGCCTCCAGATGATCCCGCAGGTCATGCAGCCGCTCCAGCAGGGCGGCCGTCTCCATGCCGTTGGCCGCGGCCCGCGCGGCCGCCTCCGATTCGAGCAGCATGCGCATGTCAAATATGTCGGCGATGAACTTCCGGTCGATTTGATTGACGATGGCGCCCCGGTTCATGCGAAGGGTGATCAGCCCCTCGGCCTCCAGCGCCTGGAAGGCCTCGCGGACGGGGGTGCGGCTGACACCCAGCTGCGCGGCCACGTCGCTGAGGCTCAGCTCATCCCCGCTGTGATACTCCCCGGTGTAGATCGCCTTCTTCAGGATCGATGTGATGCGGACCCGAACGGGCATGAGCTCCAACGCGTCCATGGCCTGTCCTCCCTGTTTCGTATACGATATATCATATTATAATCCGTCTGCTGAGAGAATTCAAGCCCCTGTCACGGGGGCTGTTTTGTACACATCAAACATGAAAAATGAACTCTGTATGGGCAGAGTGTCGAAAATCAATGTGGAGAGCGATGGACTATTGACTTGTCCGGCGTTTGGGTGTATTATCTGTATATCGTATATTGTATACAATATTCAACAGAGAGGAGTGGCTGTATGCACGCAATCGAGAAGATACTGGCCAGGAACAGCGGGAGGGCGGAGGTCAAGACCGGCGAGATCGTCACGGCGAAGGTCGATTTTGCCGAGATCAACGACCTGTATCTGCAGACCGTCTATTCCTTCTACGAGATGGGCGGCGAAAAGGTGTGGGACCGGGAGCGGTGCGCGTTTGTGTTCGATCACTACGCCCCCTGCCCGGACGTGAAGAGCGCCTCCAACCACAAGGCCATGCGCGAGTTCGCCCAAAAGAACGGGCTTCGCTTCCACTTTGACACCAACTGCGGCGTGTGCCATCAGGTGATGCCGGAGGCGGGGGTCGTGTACCCGGGCATGATATTGGTGGCCACCGACTCCCACACCACCACCCACGGCGCGTTCGGCGCGATGGGCACCGGCTGCGGCGCGACGGACATGGCGACGATACTGATGACCGGGGAGATGTGGTTCCGGGTGCCCGAGATCATCGAGGTGCGCCTGGAGGGCGAGGCGCCGAAGGGCGTGTACCCCAAGGACGTGATCCTCGCGGTGCTGGGAAAGCTTCGCGCGGACGGCGCGGTGTACAAGGGCATCGACTTTACCGGCAGCTACGTCGAGAACCTGAACGTGGCCGGGCGCATGGTCATCTGCAACATGGCGGTGGAGATGGGCGCGAAGACCGCCTACATGCAGCCCAACCGGGATGTGATCGACTACGTGACGGCGCGGGCGGTGCGCCCCTTTGAGATCCAGTACACGGACCCGGGCTATCGGTATTCCGAGTCCCACGTGTTCGACGTGAGCGCGCTGGAGCCGGAGTTGGCCTGCCCGCACAGCGTAGAGAACGTCCATACGCTGCGCAGCGTGATCGCCCAGGGCGATGTGAAGCTGGACCAGGGCTACATCGGCTCCTGCACCGGCGGGCGCACCGAGGACATCGCCGTGGCCGCGCAGATCCTGAAGGGGAAGCACATCCCCCCCTACACGCGCCTGATCGTCGTGCCCGCCTCCAACGCGGTGATGCAGGAATGCATCCGCCTGGGCCACATACAGGCGCTGATGGACGCTGGAGCCACCATCAACGCGCCGGGCTGCGCCGCCTGCCTGGGGGTCCACGCAGGCATACTCGCGCCTGGCGAGGTGTGCATCACCAGCACCAACCGCAACTTTCCGGGCCGCATGGGCTCCAAGGAGGCCAGCCTCTACCTGGCGTCCCCGGCCACGGTGGCGGCCAGCATATTGAACGGCAAAATCACCGACCCGAGAGCATATCTGTGACAGGAGGATAAAAATATGGAGACTAAGCTGACAGGAAAGGTCATCGTGGTGGGTGACAACGTCGATACCGATCAGATCTACCCCGGCGCATACCTGGCCCTGACGGATCCGAAGGAGATCGGACGCCACTGCCTGGAGGGGGTCAGCCCTGAGATTGCCCCGGGCTTTCCCCAGGGCGGCATCGTGGTGGCGGGCCGAAACTTCGGGTGCGGCTCATCGCGGGAGCACGCCCCGATCGCGCTGCTGGCCATGGGCGCCAAGGCGGTGCTCGCCGATTCCTTCGCCCGGATATTCTATCGCAACGCCGTCAACCTGGGCCTGTTGCCCATCGTCTGCCCCGGCATCTGCAAGAAGGTCCACGACGGCGAGACCGTGACGCTGGACTTGGACGCGGGCCAAGTGACCGTCTGCGCCACGGGCGAGACGCTGCCCTGCGACCAGCTGGGCGAGCAGCAGCGGATGATCCTGGAGGCGGGCGGCATCAAGCCGCTGATGCGGGCGCGGTTTGGGAAGCGGTGAGGTTTGTTTCGTGAGTCATGGGGACGGTTCTATTGACTCATTCAACTTGGAAAATGAGTCAACAGAACCGTCCCCATGACTCGTGTCACCGGAAAATATTGCATCGGCGTTATAACTGTGCTATACTCTTGCGAAGAAGGAATGTACTTTCTGCCAGGAGGGAAAACGCATGAGACGTGTGCTTGCATGGTGTGTGGCATTGTTATTGGCGCTGACGGCGATCGGCGCCTGCGCGGAGGCGGATTTGCTGACCGCGCCGGCGGAGGACGCAGTCGCGGAGGTGGAGATCGACCTTGCGCCGGCGGAGGCTGAAGCGGCCCTGCCTTCGTATGCCGGGGCGGAAGCGCCGGAAGAGGCCGCCGTCGCCGGGAACGGAAGCGAGACGATCAGAAACGAGACGGGAAACTTCGACGTCGAGGACGGCGTGCTGGTATCCTACTGGGGCAACAGCGATGCAGACACGATCATCATTCCCGACGGCATCGTCGGGATCGGGGATCAGGCGCTCTACAAGCGGTTCAAATATGCGTCGACCGTCGTCATCCCGGACACCGTCACCAGCATCGGCAAAGAGGTGTTTGGCTACAACTACTTTGAGTATCTCGTGATTCCGGACAGCGTGACGCAGATCGGCGAGGGGGCCTTTGCCAATTGCGACAAGCTGGCGGACATCAGGCTGCCCGCCGGGCTGACGACGATCCCGGAGGATATGTGCGCCGGATGCAAGCTGCTGGAGGCCATCGCGATTCCGGACGGCGTGACGCAGATCGGCGCGAGGGCCTTTGCCAACACGTCGCTGAAGCAGCTGTCCCTTCCGAAGGGCCTGACCTCCATCGGCGACATGGCGTTCATCAGCTGCGACTTCACCGAGGTCAGCTTCCCGGAGAGCCTCACCGCGCTGGGGACCGCCGCGTTCAAGGAGACCGATCTGACGGAAATACAGATTCCCGGCGGGGTGCGCGAGATCGGGGCTTCGGCATTCTATAACTGCGATGCTCTGGCGCGCGTGACACTCGACGCGGGGGTGACCGCGATCGGCGACAACGCCTTCTGGGGCTGCGGCGCGCTGGCGAGCGTCACCATTCCCGCCACCGTTCAGACGATCGGAGAGAAGGCGTTCTACGGCTGCTCCGAGCTGAAGCGCCTGACGGTGCCCGGCGGGCTGAAGACCATATCGGATAAGGCGTTCTGCTACTGCAGCGCCCTCGAAGCGGTCTCCCTGCCAGATACGCTGACCGCCATCGGCGACAGCGCGTTTGAGGATTGCCGGGCGCTTGAGGCGCTGACGCTTCCCGAGGGGCTGAAGACCATCGGAAGCGGCGCGTTTAAGGGGTGCGGGCTGAAGAGCCTGGTGATTCCGGACGGCTTGACGTCCTTCGGCAAGCAGGCGTTCAACTGCGGCCTGGAGCGCATCACGATCCCCGGAAGTGTGAAGCGCATACCGGAGGACGCCTTCGCGGACGCGTCGCTTCGGACCATCGTGCTCGAGGAGGGCGTTGCCGAGATCGGAACGGCGGCCTTCAGCGGCAACGGTTATCTGCAGGATCTGTACATACCGGCGAGCGTGAAGCTGATCCAATGGCTCCCCGGGGAGACGTACTACAGCTACAACGCGGACGGCACGGTCAGGGAAACCAGGGTATACGACCGGTCCAAACAGGTCACGATCCACGGCAGGACGGGCTCCTACGCGGAGCTCTACGCCGGGCAACTCGGGTTCCGGTTTGTCGCCACCGACGCAAAGCCCGAGCCTACGGTCGCGCCGCCCACGAGCCTGGCCGGGGCGAAGATCAGCGGCCTGAAGGACCTGACGTACAGCGGCAAGGTCCTCAAGCCCGCGGTGACGGTGAAGCTGGATGGCAAGACGCTGAAAAATGGCACGGACTACAAGGTGTCCTACACGAACAACAAGACCGTCGGCACGGCCACGGTGACAGTCACCGGCATCGGCGGCTACACCGGCGAGACTGCGGCGACGTTCAGGATCAACCCCAAAAAGGTCTCGGGCCTGAAGCTGACGGCAGGCACGAAGAAGCTGACCGTCACCTGGACGAAGGCCTCCGGCGTCAGCGGCTATCAGATTCAGTATGGCCTGAATAAAGGCTTCAGCGGCGCAAAGACGAAGTCCGCGAAGAAGAGCGCGACGAAGGCCGCCCTGAAGAACCTGAAATCAAAGCGAACGTACTACGTGCGCATCCGCGGCTATAAGACCGTGAACAAGGTGAAGTACTGGTCCGCCTGGTCCGCCGCGGTGAAGGCCAGGGTGAAGTGAGCCCGTCTGTTACATGGGGATTTTACATGTTACATGGGGACGGTTCTCAATGGCATTTAGTTAAGGAATGCCCGGGGTGCCCTTCCACCGCAAGCGGTCCCCCTCCCCACTGCGGTGGGGAGGCATAGATTGTGACTGCCGCCCAAAAGCTTCCCCACCGCAGTGGGGAAGTACCCGCGAAGCGGGGGATAGGGCACCCCAACCGCTTAACTTAATGCCGTTGGGACGGTCCTCTTGACAACATTTCCTGTCAGAAGGACCGTCCCGGTGACAAGATGCAAGTGCTCGGTACATCCGCTGGGTGATGCTGTGCGTGCTGGCCGTCATGACCGTGAAGCTGGCCGTGAACCTGCTGGCGGGCTGAAATCCTGTCACCGGGACGGTCCTTCTGACAACTTTTCCTGTCAACAGGACCGTCCCGGTGTCAGTGGATTGAATGTTGCTATCTTAATTGAGAATAGTATTACCATATAGATGGAGGGCTGCTGCACCGTTCGTTAGTGCAACAGCCTCCGGGCGCTCGAACCCATCTGCGGATGGGGAGGCAAGAGACGTTGAGTCGAACCGTTTCCATTCCCTGTCTATGCCATCGTTGGCATGGGTGTTCTGCTGTGTCTGTCCCCAGTGTAAAGCTCCGGCTGCTATGTTTACATAGGGGACAGATACACAAGAACCGTCCCCATGTAAACACGGGAAGCGGTAAGGTTTGCCTGGCATCGAAGAAAAGCCCAGCGCCTGAACAATCAGGCGTCGGGCTTTTCTTCGATGTATTCGATCAGTTCACCGGGTTGACAATGCATGATCCTGCACACCGCGTTCAAGGTCGTCGTTGTGACTGGAAGATCATGGCGTATCCGGTGAAGGGTGCGCGCGTCGATTCCTTCGTTGCCCAGATAGTAGTAGGATATATGGTTTTTCTGCATATATTCCCGCATAGGGCGAAAGGAAATGGCCATAATGTCACCTCATATGCATTATATGAGGCTTGCTGATTTAATATATAGTGAATATAATCAGTATAACCTGCGCAATGAGGTGGAGCAAATGAATGGAAAAACAGAGATGGATTATAGTGTTATCGGCAGGCGTGTACGGGACAGGCGAGCAGAATTGGGCATGACGCAATCGGAGCTCGCGGCGCGAATCAAGGTGTCTGCCTCGTTCATTGGTCATATCGAGCGGGGTGAGAAGATCGCCTCGCTTGATACGATGATGCGA
>JAFYBB010000071.1 GCA_017540445.1 Clostridia bacterium
AGGACGGCCAGGAGGGCCGCCCCGCGCGCCGCGGCTTCGCGCCCGACGTGCCCAGCTTCATGAAGAAGAAGTAATCGTCTCACGGAAGGCGGAACAAGGCCCCGACAGAGCGAAGGCTCTGCCGGGGCCTTCTGATTTATGTTGGGCGGCAGGCGGGGGAGCCCCCTCTCCGCCCTGCGGGCACCTCTCCCCCCTCGGGGGGCGAGGCAAGGGGGATAGCGCGGCATTCGCGGTCAGCGCACCCGCGCGGCAGCCTTGGCTCGCCCCGGGAACGGGGAGAGCTGGCGCGCAGCGCCTGAGAGGGGCCTCTTCTGGCTAATCGTGCGCGGCAGGCGGGGGAGACCCCCTCCGCCCTGCGGGCACCTCTTCCGGGGGCCTGCCAAACGCGCGCGCCCAATGCTGACGCATTGGGTCCCATCGCGCACGGACGGGCCAGGCCTCGCTGAAAACGCTCCACTGGAGCGTTTTCCGGGCGCTGCGGCCCCCCTCACGGGGGCGAGGCAAGGCAGATAGCGCGGGATTCGAGGTCAGTGCACCCGCGCGGCAGCCTTGACGTGCCCCAGTGACGGAATAGCGCGAAGTTAGAGTTTAGTACACCCGCGCGGCAGCCTTGGCTCGCCCCAGTGACGGGATAGTGCAAAGCTCGAGGTTTAGTACCTGCGCGCGGCAGCCTTGGCTCACCCCGGTGACGGGCAGCGAACGCCCGGAAAACAGCACAGTGTGCTGTTTTCCGTGAGCTGGGGCCGAGGCAGGCCCGTGGGATGAGCTGGCGGGAAGCGCCTGAGAGGGGCCTCCCACAAGAATTGTCTAAAAATTAGACAAAAAACGCAAAGAATATTGACAATGTGTGTCGAAATAAGCTATAATACAACCAATACAAATGGCTCGGTAGGCGTGGCTGAACCGGCGCCAAGGAGGTTGTTTCGATGAAGTTTTCCGGTGTGATCAGGCGCGCGCTCTGCGTGTTGATGGTCGCGGTTCTGCTGACGCTCACCGCCGCGCCCGCACTGGCCGCCAGCGCCAAGAACCCCCACGGGGCCTATGTGGTGGCCACCAGCAACAAGTACAACCGGCTGCGGGTGCGCTCCAGCGCGGGCGGGTACGTCAAGGACTACCTGAAGCGCGGCGAAATCGTGGTCTACCGCTCCGACAAGAACGGCTGGTGGAACGTGAGATACCGCGGCGGCACCGGCTATGTGGACCGGCGCTACCTGTGGTCGGTGGACAACTCCACCAGCAAGTGCAAGTACACCTCGGTGGACAACCTCTGGGTGCACAGCAGGGCCAACAACGACAGCTGGTGCTACGGCAAGCTGAAGCCCGGCAAGCTGGTCACCATTGAAAAGCAGAACGGCAGCTGGGTGAAGATCAAGTATAACGGCTATACCGGCTGGGTGTACGCCATATACCTGAGGCGCGTGAAATAACGGGCCGCAGGCAAACCCCCGCGCGATCACTGGACAAGCGCGGGGGTTTTGCGCTATAATAGTACCATTGAAATACCGTTTAGGAAAGGGTGTTTGCTTATGATCTCCTGGAAGAATCTGGATGCGTTGAAGGGCTTTGAAAAGCTGTCCGCCCTCGGGCTCGTGGACCTGCCCCGGGCCATGGCCGGCGAGGCGGGCGCGGCGCGCGTTGCGAAGTACAGCGTGCCGATGGCGGCGGGCCTGACCTACAACTACGCGGCCAAGGCCGTGGACGACGGCATACTCGCCGCGCTGGCCGAACTGGCGGGCGAGGCCCAGCTGGCGGAGAAGTACGAGGCCCTGCTGGGCGGCGAGATCATCAACACCGGCGAGAAGCGCCGGGTGCTGCACCAGCTGACCCGCGGCCAGCAGGCCGGCGCGGTGACGGTGGACGGCGTGGACAAGCGCGCGTTCTACGTGGAGCAGCAGCGCAAGGCGGCGGAGTTTGCCCGGAAGGTACATGCCGGCGAGATCACCAACGCCGCGGGCGAGAAGTTCACCACCGTGGTGCAGATCGGCATCGGCGGCAGCGACCTGGGCCCCCGGGCCATGTACCTGGCGCTGGAGCAGTGGGCGAAGCAGAACGGCGCCTTCAAAATGGAGGCCCGCTTCATCAGCAACGTGGACCCGGACGACGCGGCCAGCGTGCTGAAGAGCATCGACGTGTCCCGCTCGCTGTTCGTGCTGGTGTCCAAGTCCGGCACCACGCTGGAGACGCTGACCAACGAAGCCTTCGTCAAGGACGCGCTGAAGGCCGCGGGGCTGGACCCCTCCCGCCACATGGTGGCCGTCACCAGCGAGACCTCGCCGCTGGCGAAGAGCAGCGACTACCTGGCCGCCTTCTTCATGGACGACTTCATCGGCGGGCGCTACTCCTCCACGTCCTGCGTGGGCGGCGCGGTGCTGTCGCTGGCCTTCGGGCCCGAGGTGTTCCAGCGCTTCCTGGACGGCGCCGCCCAGGCGGACGCGCTGGCGAGAAATACCGACCCGCTGAAGAACCCCGCCATGCTGGACGCGCTGATCGGCGTGTACGAGCGCAATGTGCTGGGCTTCCCGGCCACGGCGGTGCTGCCGTACTCCCAGGCGCTCAGTCGCTTCCCGGCGCACCTGCAGCAGCTGGACATGGAGTCCAACGGCAAGTCCGTGAACCGCTTCGGCGAGCCCGTGAATTATTCCACCGGCCCGGTGATCTTCGGCGAGCCCGGCACCAACGGCCAGCACTCCTTCTACCAACTTTTGCACCAGGGCACCGACATCGTGCCGCTGCAGTTCGTGGGCTTCCGCCGCAACCAGGCGGGCATGGACGTGGACATCCAGGGCAGCACCAGCCAGCAGAAGCTGTGCGCCAACGTGGCCGCCCAGATCATGGCCTTCGCCTGCGGCAAGGACGACGCCAACCCCAACAAGGCCTTCGCCGGCGGCCGCCCCTCCAGCATCATCATCGGCGACCAGCTGACCCCGGAGAGCCTGGGCGCGCTGCTCAGCCACTTTGAGAACAAGGTCATGTTCCAGGGCTTCTGCTGGAACGTGAACAGCTTCGACCAGGAGGGCGTGCAGCTGGGCAAGGTGCTGGCCAAGCGCGTGCTGGCCCACGACACCGACGGCGCGCTGAAGGCCTACAGCGACCTGCTGGACATCTGACGGCCTCAATCGACACACAGGAATGGGAGAATTACCATGTACATTATAGATGACGGCCTGAAGCTGGATGCGGTGCTGGACATGCCCGCCCCGATGGCGGGGGAGAAGTGCCCGCTGGTGATCGTGATCCACGGCTTCACCGGTTACAAGGAAGAGGACCACATCGTGGCCGTGTCCCGGGCGCTGAACGGGATCGGCTACGCCACGCTGCGGGTGGACATGTACGGCCACGGCCACAGCGACGGCGAGTTCCGCAAGCACACGCTGTACAAGTGGCTGACCAACGCGCTGACGGTGATCGACTATGCCCGGGGCCTGGACTTCGTCACCGACCTGTACCTGTGCGGCCACTCCCAGGGCGGCCTGACGGTGATGCTGGCCGGCGGCCTGAAGCACGACGTGATCAAGGGCCTGATCCCGCTGTCCCCGGCCTGCATGATCCCGGAGCTGGCCCGCAAGGGCGAGCTGCTGGGCCTGCAGTTTGACCCGGACCGCATCCCGGACACGCTGGACGCCTGGGACGGCCGCAAGCTGGACGGCAACTATGCCCGCGTGGCCCAGACCATCCACGTGGAGGAGGCCATCGCCCGCTACGACGGCCCGGTGCTGATCGTCCACGGCGACGCCGACGAAGCCGTGCCGGTCCGCTACGGCATCGAGGCCGCGAAGGCCTACAAGCACTGCGACCTGGTGCTGATCCCCGGCGACGACCACTGCTACACCCACCACCTGGACCAGGCGGTCGAGGCGGTGAGGGCCTGGATGAAGGACAGGTGATCGGCCACAGCCTGCATACAGGCTGAACACGCGACAGAATAGAGGATAGGGAAAGCGCACACGCTTGACAGAGGTGTGCGCTTTCTCATACTCGGGATAATCAAGCCGTTGCGCCGGAAAGCCCGCTTTTCTCTGCCGGCGGGCAGGAAGCCCAACAGGGTACGATTAGAGCGGTGCAGCGATGCGTCTTGTACCTTGATAACACAATAACGGGATCAAAGGGCGCTTTCCGGTGTGGATCGAGAATCTGCAAGGAGGCGCTTTACTTATGAGGAGAACCGAATACCGGTGCACGGAGGCCGGCGTCGTCTACGGATACGTGCGGGTTTCCACGCGGGAGCAGAACGAAGCCAGACAGATCGACGCGATGGAGGCGTTCGGCGTGAACGAGGTGTTCATCGACAAGCTCTCGGGAAAGGACTTCAACAGGCGAGGTATCAAGAGCTCATGCGGTGGATATCCCAGGGGGATGTGCTGGTTGTGAAGTCGATCGACCGCCTGGGGCGCAACTATGAAGACATACTGGAGCAATGGCGCGTCATCACCAAGGAGAAGCAGGCGGCGATCGCGGTGCTGGATATGCCGCTTCTGGACACGCGACAGGGGCGCGATCTGACGGGAACGCTGATCGCCGATATCGTTCTCCAGCTGCTCAGCTACGTGGCCGAGCAGGAGCGCTCCTTCATCCGCCAGCGGCAGGCCGAGGGCATCGCGGCGGCAAAGGCCCGGGGACAGCGCTTCGGGCCGCCGCTGAAGGAGAGGCCGGAGGACTTCTGCGAGTACGTGAAGCGCTGGCGGGACGGCGGAATCAGCGCGCGCGAAGCCTCGAGAAGGCTTCGCATCGCGCATTCCACCTCCCTGAAATGAGCCAGGGAATGAGGTTTTACAGCCCCGGCGCAAGCCGGGGCGGGAGATAATGGCAGTAGAAATTTCATTACAATACCTGGCAAACGCGCAAAGGACATTGACGAACCGGAGGAATTAGGGTATAATGTATGTGTATACCCATAGCGGTATACAGGATCTTTGCAACAGGATCAGCCGGAAGCTGTACCAGCTGGATTGGCGGGCAGCCGAGGCCTGAGAACATATGCGCCGGCATCCCGGGCAGGGTAGGAATTCTTGCCGCCTGGGAAGGGCG
>JAFYBB010000072.1 GCA_017540445.1 Clostridia bacterium
ATGGGGGCCTCAGCAGGGAAGACCTCTTCCGTCAGCGCTTCCGCGCTGCCACCTTCCCCATCGGGGGAAGGCTTTTGGGCGTCGGTGGGAACTTCGACGGGCGCTTCGACAGGCGCTTCGACGGGCGCTTCGACGGGTTCTTCGACGGGTTCTTCGACCGGTTCCTTGATAGGTTCTTCGACAGGCGCTTCGACAGGCGCTTCGACGGGCGCTTCGACGGGTTCTTCGACGGGTTCTTCGACCGGTTCCTTGATAGGTTCTTCGACAGGCGCCTCAACAGGGGCATCGGTAGGCGCTTCGACGGGCGTCACTTCCTCCGCGGGCTTCGTTTCCTTACCGACTTCGGTCTCTTCTACTGATTTCGCTTCCTCCGTGGACTCCGATTTATTCCCGACTTCGGTCTCTTTTGTGGACTCTACCTTTTCAGCGACCTTGGTCTCTTCCGCTGGCTTGGCTTCCTCCGCAGGCTTTGCTTCCTCGGCGGGCTTTGCTTCCTCCGCAGGCTTTGCTTCCTCCGCAGGCTTCGCTTCTTCCGCGGGCTTGACCTCCTCCGCGGGCTTTGCTTCCTCCGCAGGCTTCGCCTCCTCCGCGGGCTTCGCTTCCTCCGCGGGCTTGGCCTCCTCCGCGGGCTTCGCTTCTTCCGCGGGCTTGGCCTCCTCCGCGGGCTTCGCTTCTTCCGCGGGCTTGGCCTCCTCCGCGGGCTTCGCTTCCTCGGCGGGCTTCGCTTCCTCGGCGGGCTTCGCTTCCTCCGCAGGCGCTTTCTCCAAGCCTTCCCCTTCAGGGGAAGGTGGCACGGCGTCAGCCGTGACGGATGAGGTCGTCTCCTCTACCGTCTTGTTATCTGCTTGCGTATCGTTTGGGGTTGCGACCTCTTCCGCCTCGCTTCGCTCGGCACCTTCCCCTGAAAGGGAAGGCTTTTGGACCTCTACCGGCGTCTCCTCCACCGGCTCCGCCCCGGCATTCCCGGGCCCGGCCGCCTCGGCGGCGGCCTCCTCGGCAAGCGCCGCAAACCAGCCTGGAACGCAGCCGGTCATTGAGCTGAGTAACATGCACAGTGACAGTACCGTCGCCATGACGCGCTTCATCCGCTTCATATTGCTCTTCATCATCATCGTCTCCTGTTCCATTCCGGTTTAAGTCCATCGAGGCATACAATATCCCTATAGTTTATCATAATTATACTACTACACTGTCCAGTAAATGTCCAGTAAAAAAGCGGCCCGAAAGGCTGAAAACACGCTTTCAGGGCTTTCGGGTCCGCAATTATACTGTTAATTCTTGGTTATGTCTCGTTTCAAAGGCTCCCCCGTCCCGTCAGTTTCCGGAAGAGGAAGCGGAAGCGGAGGACGACGACGACGAGGACGACGCCGCTACCGCGGCCTCCCGGTCCTTGACCATGTGCTGCAGCGTGATGAGTATCGCCACGACCTTGTCCTCGTACTCCGGGCGGTAGATGTCGATGCAGTACTTGTCGTGTATGGAGAACATCTTCTGGCCGATCACGGCGATGATGCTCTCGTCGCGGTCGTACAGCTCGAAGTTCAGGCCGATGATGTTGCCCCGCAGCTGCCAGCCCAGGCCCTCGATGTTATTGATGTCCTTGACCAGGTGGAACAGCTCCGTGGACACCTCGAAGCGCGTGCCGTCCGCCATCGTGACGAAGTGGCGCTGGTGCAGCGTGAAGAACTTCCGCTCGATGTGGGCGACGTGGTTGCCCTCGGCGTCGGTGATGTCCGTCTTGTCGTGCAGCGACGGGAACTTGGTGTTCGCCTCGTAGAGCACCCGCTCCCGATCGTCGGTGATGTCGATGTGCTTGTGCAGCGTAAACACCTTCGACGTGGTGAACAGCGAGTGGTCCGGCTCGCCGAAGCGCGCCACGTTGTTGACGTTCGCCTCCTCGCCCGCCCCGTGGAAGCGATGGTACTTTGAAAACACGCCCATGCAAATGTCCTCCCTTGTGCTTTGGTTGTCCCGTATTCTATCACAGAACGCTCTGCGTTTCAAGCGTCTGCGCGCCGAAAAATCGGCTCCATCGAACATCAAATGTCAAAACCGTGAAATCCGCGCCGGACCGGCCCCGACCCCTTGACAGGAACACATGTTCGATATTATAATGGAAATCGCCAGCCGGCACCTTACGAAAGAGAACCACGGGCGCGCGTTCGCGCGTCCACGGTCTTCGCGGGGTGCCATTTTGTTTGGGGGGTGACGGGAACATGCGCGAGCGGGCGGCGACGTACATCTGCGTCGATCTGAAGAGCTACTACGCCTCGGTGGAGTGCGTGGCCCGGGGGCTGGACCCGCTGACGGCGCGGCTGCTGGTGGCGGACGAGACGCGCTCGGACAACACCATCGTGCTGGCCGTGTCCCCGGCGCTGAAGGCGCTGGGGGTGCGCAGCCGGCCCCGGCTGTTCGAGGCGAAGCAGGCGGTGCGCCTGGCCGAGGCCCGGCTGCGCCGGAAGATCGACTTCATCATCGCGCCGCCCCGCATGGCCGAGTACGAGCGCGTGTCCGCGGCCATCTACGCCATCTACCTGAAATACGTGGCCGTGGAGGACATCCACGTGTACAGCATCGACGAGGTGTTCATCGACGCGACCCGCTACCTGCACCTGTACGAAAAGGCGGCGGCGCGCTCGGGCGTCGCCCCGGCGCACTACATGGCCATGACCATGATCCGCGACGTGCTCCGGCACACGGGCATCACCGCCACGGTGGGCATCGGCACGAACCTGTACCTGGCGAAGATCGGCATGGACATCGTGGCGAAGAAGGCCCCGCCGGACGCCGACGGCGTGCGCATCGCCGAGCTGAACGAGGAAATGTACAAGCAGCTGCTCTGGCCGGTCAGGCCCCTGACGGCCTTCTGGCAGATGGGCGAGGGCAAGGCGCGCCGGCTGGCCCGGTACGGCATGCTGACGATGGGCGACATCGCCCGGATGTCCATCGCCGACGAGGAGTTCCTCTACCGGCTGTTCGGCATCGACGCGGAGATACTGATCGACCACGCCTGGGGCATCGAGCCCTGCACGCTGGCGGACATCAAGGCCTACAAGCCCAAGGCCCACTCGCTGTCGGTGGGCCAGGTGCTGCCCCGGCCCTACGCCTTTTCGGAGGCGAAGCTGGTGTTTTCCGAGATGGTGGACCAGCTGGCGATGGACCTGGCGGCCAAGGGGCTGTCCACGGGCTGCGCGACATACTGGGTGGCCTACGACCCCGTCTCGCTGGAAAAGTGCCGCTACGACGGCCCGCTGGCCGTCGACTACTACGGCAGGCTGCACCCGAAGCACACCGGCGGCACCGTGCGCCTGCGCACGCGGACCGCCAGCGCCAGGGCGCTGCGCGGGGCGCTGCTGCCGGCCTTCGAGCGGGGCGTGGACGCCCGGCTGTACGTCCGGCGGCTGGGCGTGTGCGCCAACGACACGAACAACGAATGCCTGCAGCTGGACATGTTCACGGACTACGGGGCGCTGGAGAACGACGAAAAGGTCCAGCGGACCATACTGGCCATACGCAGAAAGTACGGGAGCAACGCGATCCTGAAGGGCATGAACTACCTGGAGGGGGCCACGGCGCGGGAGCGCAACACGCAGATCGGGGGCCACCGGGCATAGGAGGGGATTTCATGGAAGACGCCTACGGCGATATACGCGGCCTGCGGCGGCCGGTGCACGCCGGCGACGTGTTCAGCCGCCGGCATCCGAAGATGGAGCGGCTGAACCGGGCCAAGCTGTTTGCGCCCTTCGCGGCGCTGTCCGGCTTCGAGGGCGCGGTGCGGGCCAAGGAGGTGCCCTACGTGCCCCGCCGCCTTCTGGACGCGCAGGCGCAGCGGGCGCTGGACCGCGCGCTGCGCCGGCTGTGCGAGGCCGCCGGGCGGGGCGGCGCGCAGGCCCGGGTGGAGTACTTCGAGGTCTGCGCCGACATCCACCACGAGGCCTTCGGCCGGGACGGGCTGTACCATACGATCACCGGCGCCGTCCAGCGGGTCGATCCCGCGAGGCAGGTGCTGGTCGTCGGCGGCCGGGTCATACCCTTTGCCGACATCGGCGACATCCGCATATCAGAGGAAGCGGGCGAATAGAGCGGCGAATCAGAAGGGCATCGCGAGCTGCTCGGCGTCCTCGGCGTTCGCGCAGGAGACGTCCAGCACCGCGTGCTTCAGCAGGTCGCCGGCATCAAAGCGCGGGTCGACCCAGTCCCGCATCAGGTCCCGGGGCAGTATCACCGGCATGCGGTCGTGAATGAAGGCGATGCGCTCCGCCGGGTCCCGGGTCAGTATGCAGAACACGGGCTGCCCGGCCTGCAGGCGGTAGATGCCGGCCATGTAGAAGAGGTCGCCGTCCCCGGGCCGTATGGCGTACTTCGTCTTCCGGCCCCGCGCCCTCTGCCATTCAAAGTAACAGGTCGCCGGCACCGCGCAGCGGCGCTGCAAAAGATCGCCCCTGAACATCGGCCTTTCGTGGGCGGTCTCGCTGCGGGCGTTGATGACGCGCCTGCCGCCGGGGAGCGCGTAGCCCCATTGCATGGCGCGGGCGCCGTCCGGCCCGCCGCCGGCCACCACCGGCGCGACATCCGTCGGGAAGATCTCCCCGGCGGTCTTCACCGGCGCCCCGGCGTCACGGCGGTTCACCGATTCGATGATCTGACGCAGCTCCACCGAATCGCGGCCGTCGTCGATGTAGTACCTTCCGCACATGGGCCCGTTCCCCCTTTGTCAACAGTCTGCCCCGCACACTGTCATAGTAACACAATCGCCGGGAATTGGCAACCGCCGGCCCGGATTTTAATGCCGCCGGCCTTGAAAGGCGCGGCGGTTTATGGTATGATGTCAGTTGGGAGCGCGGCCCTTTTCAGGCCGGGGCGCTGCGCGCGCATACTCAGGTATGTGCTGTAAATAACCAAGGAGGCTGAGCCATTGATCAGCTATATCGACGAATTCTTCCGCGATCCGCGCGGCATGATCATATTCTTTCTGCTGGCGTTTCCGGGGCGGATACTGGCCCTGTCGCTGCACGAGTACGCCCACGCCTGGGTGGCCAACCGCTGCGGCGACAACACGGCGCAGATGCTGGGCCGCCTGACCATCAACCCCCTGAAGCACCTGGACCCGCTGGGCACGGTCATGATGCTGCTGCTGGGCTTCGGCTGGGCGCGGCCGGTGCCGGTGAACCCGCGGAACTACCGCAACTACCGCCGGGACGACCTCATGGTGTCCGTGGCCGGCGTGAGCATGAACCTGATCATGTTCCTGCTGAGCCTGGTGCTGATGACCGGCGCGGTGGCGCTGGCGCTGGGCCGGGTGCCCGACGGGAACCTGCTGACGACCGGGGTGAAGGTGTACCGGATGAACTACTTCGGCACCGACGCGCTGATCTTCCCCGCCGATAAGACCTATGTGCCGGTCATGCAGCTGCTGTACAGCCTGCCCTACGCGCCGGGCGAGCTGCTGATCGCGCCGGTGTTCGGCGCCGTGGCGGGCTACCTGTATCAGATGCTGGGCTACTTCTGCATGACCAATCTGGTGCTGTTCCTGTTCAACCTGCTGCCCATCCCCCCGCTGGACGGCTACCACGTGCTCAACGACCTGCTGCTGCGCCGCCGCCAGCTGTTCGCCAACCCGCGGACCGCCAACGTCGCAAGCATACTGCTGTTCGCGCTGGCCATGACCGGCTACCTGGGCAAGGCCATCGGCTGGGTGGACACCCAGATCCTCACCGGCGCCGGCAACGCCGCCGCCGCCCTCCTGCGCGCCCTGGGCCTGATGACTTAACTTCATCCTCCGTCGGGCGGGCGGCGCATCGCCGCCCCTACTCCCAACTGGCTACTGGCTACCGGCTACTGGCTACTGGCTACTGACTACTGGCTACTGGCTACTGGCTACTCCCTACTCCCTACTCCCTACTCCCTCACCCCGGAGGTCCCATGTCATACATCGTATCACTCAAGGCATTCGACGGCCCGCTGGACCTGCTGCTGACGCTGATCTCCAACGCGAAGATCGACATCAAGGACATATTCGTCAGCCAGATCACCGAGCAGTACCTGGAGACCATGGCGCTGGTGGACGAGCTGGACATGGACTCCGCCAGCGAGTTTTTGCAGATGGCGGCCACGCTGCTGGAGATCAAGAGCCGGTCTATGCTGCCCAAGCCGCCCAAGCCGGAGGACCCGGACGAGCTGACGCCGGAGGAGGCCCTGATCCGGCAGCTGGAGGAATACCGCCAGTTCAAGGAGGTCTCCGCCCGCATGCACCAGCTGGAGGAGGAGGCCCGGGCGCTTTTGACCAAGCTGCCGGAGGAATACCCGCTGCCCCCGCCGAACATCGAGATTACCGGGCTGACGCTGGACAAGCTGATCAAGGCCTATCGCAGGGTGCTGGAGCGGGCGGAGCGCGCCGAGGCCGCCGACCGCATGGCCAGCCGGGAGATTCGCCGCGACAGCTTCACCGTGGCGGACTGCATGGCCCGCATCAACCGCATGGTGCGCCGCAACAAGGGGTGCCGGTTCTCCGATCTGTTCGACGAGGACTTCACCCGCCAGGAGGTCGTCACCATGTTCATGGCCCTGCTGGAGCTGATCAAGCTGAACCGCCTGCACGTGCGGCAGGACGCCGCCTACGGGGAGATCCTGCTGTCGGCGTAATCGCGCCCGTCGAATGGAACCATTTTCCGCGCGTTCGCGTCCAAGGAGCAGCAAAGAAGGAGGTATCCGGCCATGCTGAAGAAAACCGTCGCGCTTACATTGGTTCTCTCGGTGCTGCTGGCCTGCCTGGCCATCGGCCCCTCGGCGCTCGCTTCGGAGTACTACAGCGCGCGCACGCCGCTGTCCGGCTCGGGCAGCGCCAAGATCAACAACGTGTCGCTGGCGGTGGAGGCCATCAACGGCACCCGCGTGCCCACCGGCAGGAGCTTCTCGTTCAACGAGACGGTGGGCCGGCGCTCGGAGAGCCGGGGCTACCTGAAGGCGCCCAACGGCCGCGGCGCGATCGTGACCGGCGGCGGCGTTGCCCAGGCCGCCACCACGCTGTACCTGACGCTTCTGAAGGTGCGCGGCGACGTCGTCATCGACCCGGTGAAGACCTACGGCAGCCGCTTCACCGACAACTACGTGTCCGATACCGACTACGCCGTCATCACCGACTACAACGCCGACATCGACTTCAGCTTCACCAACTACGGCGAGGTCATGGTCATCGACATGTGGAACAACGACGATTACGTCTACTGCTCCATCACCGTGGGCGACGACGTGTTCGGCCCCGTCCAGAGCGAGAACAACGACACCGCCAAATCCTCGGACCCCTCCGCCTGGGGCAGCTGGGGCGACTGGGTCGTGTCCAACCTGGAGCCGCAGCCGGAGGGCGATTCCGACGGCGAAGTGGAGCGGGAGCTGCTGGGCTCCGTGTGCCTGAACACCGGCGGCGACTATGACGTGGCCTACAACGCGTCGCTGGCGGCGGACAGCATCACCGACACCACGCTGAACCGGGGCGACGTGTTCTCCTTCAACGACATCGTCGGCCCCCGCACCCAGGCCTACGGCTACCGCCGGGCGGTCAACGGCCGCGGCGCGAAGGTGTACGGCGGCGGCGTTGCCCAGGTCGCCAGCGTGATCTGGCTGGCCATCAAGGACATACGCGACATCTCCATCGTGGAGAAGTCCACCTACGGCAGCCGTTACAACCAGACCTACGTGGACAGCTCCGCCGACGCCATACTCACCGATTACTCCGCCGGGCGGGACTTCTCCTTCCGCTACAACGGCTTCGGCAGCCTGACGATCTACACCTACGTGCAGGACGGATGGCTGTACTGCGACGTCTACGAGGACGACGGCGCCTCGGCCTGGTCGATGGGCAATGTTGGGTGAGCGAAATAGGAAATAGGAAATAGGCAATAGGCAATAGGCAGTAGGCAATAGGCAGTAGGCAATAGGCAATAGGAGCGGCGGTACTGCACAGTGAGGAGTTAGGAGTTAGGAGTTAGGAGCAGAAGAATGCTTGGGGACGGGATTGCCACGTCGGCCTCACTGCGTTCGGCCGCCTCGCAATGACATGGAACGACGCACCAGCGTGCGGTGTCATTGCGAGGAGCGACGCAGGAGCGACGTGGCAATCCGGTCCCCTGTAATCAAAGAAATCCGAAGGATTTCAACAACAACTCCTCACTCCTCACTCCTCACTCCTCATTAAATGGGTGCCCAGCACCTGGCCGTACAGATAGACTTCGGCGTTTTGTCTCATCGCGCGTTCCCTCCATATTGACAGATATTGCCGCCGCATCGGCCGCATGTCGTTTGGGCCTACC
>JAFYBB010000073.1 GCA_017540445.1 Clostridia bacterium
ACCGGGGCGCGCAGCGAGGCCCGGGGACGCCGGGCCATATCGACCTGTACGGAAGGCGAAAACCATGAGGGGACCGGCGAAGCATATGGTCCACGGCGAGTGGATGACCGTGGCGGAGGCCGCGACGCGGCTGGGCGTGAAGGCGGGCACGCTGAACGCCTGGCGGTATACCAACCGGACGCAGGACGACAGCCCGGCATCGGTGGAGACAGCGTATGGCTTTTACAGTGCGGTCAACGCGGGGCAGATCAAGCGGATCCCGGGCCGGCCGCCGGCGCGGCGCCTCATAGGCGGCAAAATGATGTCACCCATGGAGGTGGCGCAGGTCGCGGGCGTCAAGCGTTCGACGCTCTACGCCGTGATGTGCAAGCACGGCATGGACCTGGAGCAGGCGGCGCGTTACTACGAGGGCGTGCGGACGCGGCGGGCCGTGCGGGAGATCATGAGGATCATATACGGCGGCTGAGGCCGCCGACATGGGGCCAGGGTACGGCGGCACCGCGGGGATTCCCGGGCCGCGCGCCGGTTCGACTCCGGCGGGCCCCACATCAGATTTACGGAGGCGCATCAATATGGCAAAGAAGGAGACCAAGGCGAAGACCGCGGCGGCCAGCCCGCCCAAGGCGGAACCGAAGAGCGTGCTTGGGAAGGAGTACCCGAGCGCGATCGACAAGATCCGGGACGAGATGGCGATGAGTAACAAGCGGTACGTGCAGATCATCGGCGAATACCTGACCGGGTACGTCCAGGCCCACCCGGAGGCCGGAGAGAAGATACTGGCCGTGGATAAGGACATCCATGGGAGTATCCATTGGATCCGCTCCGAGGCGGAGAAGCACAAGGAGGGGGATGTGGGCATCGTCGACGACGAGACGGCGTTCGGGATCGTGTTGAAGTATTTTGGGATTACCCCCTCTCAGTCGCCTTCGGCGCCAGCTCTCCCCCTCACGGGGGCGAGCCAAGGGGAGGCGCAGACGTCTGCGGACGTGGATCTGTTCGACCTGGACGCGCTGATCGGAACGCTGTGAGGAGGCGGGGATCGTGTGTGGAATACCAATGATGCCGGAGACTGTTCCGGACGCTGTGCGGGGCAAGAAGCTGACTTTTGAACAGGCGCTTCTACACATCGGCGGGTTTGACAATCTCGTTGACGACGATGGCAGCCGCGCCATCCATGCCAGCGCAAAGGAATACCTCTGGAAGTACCGCGACAAGGTCACTCACTGTACCGCTTGCCGGGCGACCATCGACGGCTTTGTCGGGCAACATGGAAAGCTGTACGCCTGCCCGGTATGCGGGGCAAGATGCGAGCTTCGCCACGAGGCGCGGGGGCACAGATGGTTGTTTGACCATTTCATGCTGTATCAGTGGCGACGCTCGCAGATCGACACGGAAGCCGTTACGCTCACAGCGACGTATATCTGGCGAGACAGCTGCAGCGACCACTACCCAATGCCGCACGAGGCCCCGCTTCACATCGAACCGAAGGCACTGTATGTGTTCCGTCCAGGCCGCGCTGTGACCGTGTACAAGGACACAGGCTGGCGCGAGCCAGACTGGCACGCCGTAAACAGCATCAAACCGGAACACACGAAGCACGGGTACAACATGGAGATTGTGGTCGTAGGCTTTCGACAGGCGATCATGGGCACGCGGATCGGCGCGACGTTCGACACGCTGCGCGAGGTATCCGGACGCTGGGACACGCTGGAGCTTCAGGCAGTTGCCAACTGCGCGCGCCGGCCATGGCTGGAGTACCTGGCCAAATGCGGACAGGAGCGGCTCGCTGCCGAGCTGATGCGCCAGGACACGATCTCGCGAGAGATTCTGCCGAACAGGCGGGCGAAAAAGCCCGCGCAGCTGCTGGGGCTCACGGAGGGCCAATGGTTTGAGATCAGGCGCAAGGGCTTCAAGCTGGACACGGGGACGCTCTCGCTTTTACACAAGCTGGAGCGAATACATGTCGGGCCGGTGAAGGTCGCGGAGGCTATGGCTGTGTACAATAAGGCACACGCTTATAACATGGAGCTCCTGTTGCCTGGGGATGCGCACTATTATTCAGAGCAGACCATTGCCGACATGATCGAAAAACTGCCGGAGAAGCTGCGGCGGAAGATCACACGGCGGATCCTTCACGACCTGGCGAACGCACGGGAGTGGCGCGACTACTATAGGCAGCTGGCAGAACTGGGCGAGGTGGAATGTGAAATACAACACGATCGATACATGCAAGCGAAATATCGGTTCATCGAGCCAAACACGGCACTGCTGCTGCCCAGGGATATGTCGGAAATGCACCAGCGCATGACCGATCGCATGAACGCGCTGAGGGTGGAGGCAAAAGCGCGGGAGCTGGCCGCGAAGCAGGAGGGTCTGCGGAAGCGGCTGCCGGAGCTGCGCGAGCAATACCTGTTTCACGCCGCCGGGTTGGTGCTGCGCCCGTTCGACTCGGTGCGCGAGGTACTGAACGAGGGCCAGGTCCTGGGGATTTGCATCGGAAGCTATGCCAGCGGCTACGCTGAGGGATCAAAGATCATCTGCTGTCTACGCCGCGAGGAGGAGCCTGACGAGCCATGGCGCGCCGTCGAGTTTTCTACCGTGACCGGTATGATGGTCCAGGATCGCGGCAGGCGCAATGATGCGGGCGGGATCCCGGATGGGGTGAAGATACAGCTCCGACTATTCTGGAGCGCCTGGAACCGGGCACAAGCGAAAAAACGCAAGAGGGAGAGGAGAATTGCATCATGATCAATCAGGATGGACTGAACCAGCTGGAGCTGGCGGATGTATTGAACGTAGAGGGAACAGGGGACAGGAAGCAGGGAACAGGCGGGGCCGAGGGGTACGACGCGGCGGGGAATCTGATCAACCCCGACCGGGAGGCGATGAAGCGCGAGACCGGCTGCTACCCGGAGGACCTTGCGGTGGAGTCCCAGGACGCGGGGCTGCTGGTGGCGGCGAACGCGCAGGCCGACGCGGCGCGGCTGGACGCGCTGGCCGCCGAGATCAACGCCATCACCGAGCAGACGCGTGGCGTGGTGATCTCCGCGGCGCTGGCGGTGGGCAAGCGGCTGATCGAGGCCAAGGCACTGGTGCCGGAGGGGCGCTTCGGGGAGTGGTTGGCCAGGTCCGTCAGCTACAGCGAGCGCAAGGCGAAGGACATGATGCGACTGTACGAGGAGTACGGCCGCGATGGCGCGATCCCGGAGAGCATCGCGGCGCTGGACTACTCCAAGGCCGTGGCGCTGCTGACCGCCACGCCCGAGGATCGGGAGGCGCTGGCCGAGCGGGCTGCGGACGAGGACATGAGCGTGCGCGCGCTGCGGGATGAGATCAAGGCACTGAAGATCGAAAGGGCGAAGGCCCAGATGAAGATCGAGGGACTGGAGGGCCGGGTGGCCGGGCAGGTGGACGAGATCGCGCGGCTGGACGAGCGGGAAAGGGACTACGACATCGCCATGCAGCGCGAGCGCGAGGCCGCGAAGCTGTCCGAGGCCAAGGCAAAGGCCGCCGAGGCCAGCGCCGAGGAGCTGCGTAAGCTCCACCAGGACGCCGAGGAACGGGCGTCGGCAAGCGCTCAGCGGGCCAGCGACGCGGTGAGCCGCGCCAATCAGGCCGCCAAGGACCTGGCCGAGGCGCGGGCGAGGATCGCGACGCTGGAGGCCGAGGCCGCCGCCGCGCCGGAGCCGGAGACCAAGACCGTCGAGGTCGTGCCCGAGGAAGTCACCCGAGAGCTGGAGGCGCTGCGCCGCCAGGTGGCCGAGGCGAAGGGACCGACGGGTCCAACGGCCGTGGACCGTTTCAAATGGTTCTACGCCAACCAGATGAAGCCGGTATTCTCGGGCGCCCTGCAGCTGCTGCGCGAGGTGGCTCAGGAGAACAGCAACGCCGCGGACGTGTTCGCCACGGCCATCACCAGCGGCTGCAAGCGGCTGATGGAGCAGCTGGGGACAAAGGAGAGTTAGGAGTTAGGAGTTAGCAGTTGGGAGTATAAGTCAGCTGATCAATGCTCCTCACTCCTCACTTCTCACCCATCACTCAAATAGGGAGGCGAGCGCGTGAACTACTATGACGACGCTTGGCTGGCGGCCTACTACAGCCGAACGGGTATCAAGCCGCCGGAGGATGACGTGTCCAGGGCGCGGGCGAGGAAGTCCCCTATCCCCCCGCTTCGCGGGGTACTTCCCCACTGCGGTGGGGAAGCACTCTCGGAGGAAGAGGAGCAGATCCTGCTGTTCCAGTGGGCGGGGTACATGATGGGCACCTATCCGGAGCTCAAGTGGA
>JAFYBB010000074.1 GCA_017540445.1 Clostridia bacterium
CCCTCCAAGGACGCGGACGTCATCATCACCGGCACGCAGAACCTGCCCGAGCTGGTCCAGGCCGAGATGGCGAAGCTGGGCTACGACATCGGCGAGGTCGACATCACCGTCGGCACCAGCTACGAGGCGACCGGCGAGGCCATGACCGCCGGCACCATCGACGTGGGCTGGCTGCCCGGCGGCACCTACGCCATCTACAGCCAGGGCGGCGAAGTGGCCGTGATCCTGACCGCTACCCGCGCCGGCCTGTCCAACGACAGCGAGAATCCCGCCGACTGGAACGGCATCGACAACAAGACCCTGCCCACCGACCAGCAGGTCACCTTCTACCGCTCCCTGATCTACGCCGCGCCCACCGAGAAGGGCAAGGCCCTGGCCGCCAAGGCCAACGCCGGCGAGGCGATCACCTGGGACGAGCTGAACGACTGCACCTGGGCCGTCGGCAACACCTCCTCCTCCGCGGGCTACATCTATCCCACCATGTGGCTGATGGAGCACTACGACGGCAAGAAGATCTCCGACCTGGCCAACGTGGTGAACCTGGGCTATGCCGACGCCTTCGCGCAGGCCGCCGCCGAGCAGGTGGACATCATCTGCTGCTACGCCGACGGCCGCCGCGACTACGAGACCGCCTGGAACCTGCCCAACGACCAGCAGGACGAGACCGGCAAGCAGGGCATGGGCCGCGAAGGCGCCATCTGGGACGAGCTGAACGTCATCGGCGTGACCCCCGGCATCTACAACGACACCGTGGCCATCACCACCGCCAAGCCCGAGATCAACAACCCCGAGTTCATCAACGCCCTGCAGACCGCGCTGATCAACATCATCAACACCGACGAAGGCAAGGCCATCTTCTCCGTGTACAGCCACACCGGCTACGCCATCGCGCAGGACAGCGATTACGACGGCGCGCGCCAGGCCCTGACGGTCGTGAAGTAATTTGACCATCCTTCATAGGGATACCGCTGCTTAGAGCACCTGTAGGGGCGCCGATGCGGCGCCCGCTCGAGCGCATGTGCCGGGCGGGCGGCGCGTCGCCGCCCCTGCGGTCGTGTTGATACCATCATCGGCCACAAAGGGGAGAGCGAATTGATTGAGTTCAAGCATGTGGACAAGGTCTATCCCAACGGCGTCAAGGGCCTGCAGGACGTCACGCTGAGCATCGACCAGGGCGAGTTCGTGGCGATCATCGGCCTGTCCGGCGCGGGCAAGTCCACGCTGATCCGCACCATCAACCGCATGATCGACGTCACCAGCGGCGAATTGACCGTGGACGGCGTGAACGTGATGTCGCTGCACGGCAAGGCCATGCGCCGCTACCGCCGCAAGATCGGCATGATCTTCCAGTCCTACAACCTGGTGACCCGCTCCACGGCCATCAAGAACGTGCTGACCAGCATGGTGCCGGACATGAACTTCTTCAGCGTGCTGCTGGGGCTGTTCACGAAGAGCCAGAAGCTGCACGCGCTGGAGGCCCTGGACAAGGTGGGCATACTGGACAAGGCCTACACCCGCTGCGACCAGCTCTCCGGCGGCCAGCAGCAGCGCGTGTCGCTGGCCCGCACGCTGAACCAGCAGCCCACGATCATACTGGCGGACGAGCCCGTGGCGGCGCTGGACCCGGTGACGGCCAACCAGGTGATGAGCGATTTCAAGCGCATCAACGAGGAAATGAACATCACGGTGCTCATCAACATCCACCACGTGGACCTGGCGCTGAAGTACTGCAACCGCGTCATCGGCATCCGCGCGGGCCAGGTGGTCTACGACGGGCCCACCACCGAGGTCACCCAGGACATACTGGACCAGATCTACAACGGCGCGGCCATACCCACGTCGGAAAAGTGAGGGCCGCGGGATGAAGAAGACACAGAGCGCTGAGACGGCGGTCGCGCCCGCGCTGTTCGACCGCGTATTCAAGCCGAAGACCATCACGCTGCCCAACGGCCACACCGTGCTGCAGCCCATGTCCCGCACGCCCTTCATCGCGGCGGTCGTGATCGCCGTGGTGCTGATCTCGGCGAAGATGACCGGGTTCAGCTTCAAGATACTGTTCGAGCGCGGCTACCAGCTGGGCTACATACTCAGCCGCATATTCCACCCCAACTGGAACTACTTCAAGGGCTTCTGGGTGGAGGCGAACCGGGCCGAGACCATGAAGCTGATGAACGCGCTGTTCGACACCATCAAGATGTCGGTGATGGGCTCGGTGATCGGCGCGACGCTGGCGCTGCCGGTGGCGGTGCTGTCGTCCACCAACATCAACAGAAACCGGTTCGTGGTGTGGGCGCTGCGCATACTGCTGATGATCATTCGCACGCTGCCCACGCTGATCATCGCCAAGTTCGCCGCGCTGATCTTCGGCCTGGGTACCTTCGCGGGCACCGTGGCCATCGTCGTGTTCACCTTCGGCATCGTGGCGAAGATGATGTACGAGTCCATCGAGACCATCGACATGGGCGCCTTCGAGGCCACCGAGAGCTTTGGCGCGAACAAGTTCCAGTCCTTCTGGTCGGCCTGCATGCCCCAGATATTGCCCACCTACCTGTCGTACTGCCTGTACAGCCTGGAGATGAACATCCGCGCGGCGGCCATACTGGGCTACGTGGGCGCGGGCGGCCTGGGCATACTGATCAACGAGGTCATCGGCTGGCGCGACTACGAGAGCCTGGGCGCGGTGCTGCTGGCGCTGTTCGTGGTGGTGTTCATCATTGAGAACACCAGCGAGACGCTGCGCAAGAAGCTGAGCTGAGGAGGGGGAGAGCATGGCAAAGAAAGAGCGCTTACTGAATCCCGACCGCCCCCTCACCGTCGAGGAGGCCTACGCCCTGAGGCCCAGGCTGTGGTGGCTGTACACGCTGATCGTGCTGATCATCGCCGCGTTGCTGGGCTGGAGCGGCAGCGCCATCAACTTCAAGGGCTTCGCCTCGAAGGGCATCGTGATCGCCAAGGGCGTCGCCAACGGCCTGACCCACCCGGACACCGGCCTGCTGTTCAACCTGACGACCGAGGGCGTGCCCTACCAGCTGCTGCAGACTGTGGCCATCGCGGTGCTGGGCACGCTGATCGGCGGCGTGCTGGCGATACCGTTCAGCTTCCTGGCCTGCGACCGCATCGTGCCCAAGTGGGTGGCGGTGATCTTCCGCGCCGTGATCCTGGGCATCCGCACGATTCCCAGCCTGGTCTGGGCGCTGGTGTGGATCCGCGTCACCGGCCCCAACGCCTTCTGCGGCGTGGTCACCGAGTCGGTCTGCTCCATCGGCATGATCTGCAAGATGTACATCAACGCCATCGAGGACGTGGACACCAAGATACTGGAGAGCCTGGACGCCGCGGGCTGCAACGGCTTTGAAAAGGTCCGCTACGGCATGCTGCCACAGATCATCCCCAACTTCATCTCCACGGTGATCTACCGCTTCGACATCAATGTGAAGGACGCCACCACGCTGGGCATCGTCGGCGCGGGCGGCATCGGCGCGGCGCTGATCCAGTGCATGAACTCCTCCCGCTGGAGCATGGTGGGCGCGTACCTGTTCGGCCTGGTGGCGCTGATGATCGTCATCGAAATCTTCTCCACGCGCGTGCGCAACCGCCTGGCGCGGGGCTGACAAAGGGATATGCCATGAACCGGATGACCATTTGGTTTACCAGCGATACCCACGGCTATCTGTTCGATACCGATTTCGCCAGCCGGGAGCCCCGGGATCAGGGGCTCCTGGGCTTTCGCTTTCCCAAGGACGAAAACACGCTGGTGATCGACGGCGGCGATACCATACAGGGCTCGCCGCTGACCTGCTTCTGCCAGCAGACGGGCGAACCGCTGCCCTTCGCCGCGGCGCTGAACGCTCTGGGCTGCGACTACGTGACCCTGGGCAACCACGACTTCAACCGGGGCCGCGCGGTGCTGGCCGGCTACCTGGACGCGCTGAACGCCCGCTGCCTGTGCGCCAACGTCGCAGACGCCGAAGGCCGGCTGCCCGTGCTGCCCCGGGCCGTCCATACGCTGGGCAACGGCCTGCGGGTGGGCCTGGTGGGCCTGGTGACCGACTGGGTGAATCTGTGGGAGAAGCCGGAGCACCTGAAGGGCCTGACCGTGTCCGATCCGCTGCCCGCCGCCCGCGCGGCGGTGGAGGCGCTGCGCCGGGAGGGCGTGGACGTGGTGGTGGGCATTTACCACGGCGGCCTCGAGCGCGACCCGGACACCGGCAGGCTGCTTTCGCAGACCGACGAGAACATCGCCTGCCGCCTGTGCGAGCAGCTGCCCATCGACCTGCTGCTCACCGGCCACCAGCACATCGCCATGGTGGAAAAGACGTGGCACGGCACCCACATCGTGCAGACCCCCGCCAACGCCACCCACGCGGTCCGCGTGACGATGGACGAGAGCGGCGCGTTCCATTCCGAGCTGATCCCGGCCCGCCGCGGCGGTGCGATGACAGATGCCCAGGCGGCGCTGCGGACCCGGCTGGAGCAGTGGCTGGACGCGCCCATCGGCACGCTCAGCCGGGCGATCTGGCCCGGAGACCGGCTGGACATGGCGCTGCACGGCTCGGCCATCGCGGATTTCTTCAACGCGGTGCAGCTGTGGGCCAGCGGGGCCGACGTCTCCTGCGCGGCGCTGCCCAACGATCCGCGGGGCTTTGACAGCCGCGTGACCGTGCGGGACGTGGTGGCGACCTACGTCTACGCCAACACGCTGGCCGTTCTGAAGGTGACCGGAGCCATATTGCGGGCCGCGCTGGAGCAGTGCGCCGCCTACTTCGACGTGGGCGCGGACGGCACTGTGGCCGTCGCCCGCCCGTTCCTGGAGCCGAAGGAGGCCCACTTCAACTACGACTACTTCAGCGGCGTCGAGTACACCTTCGACCTGTCCCGCCCCGCGGGCCGCCGGGTGACCGCCCTCACGCGCAACGGACGCCTGGTCGGCCCGGAGGACGCGCTGACGCTGGTGATGTGCGACTACCGCGCCACCGGGGCCGGGGATTTTGACATGTATAAACGCTGCCCCCGCGTCCGTCAGATCCAGACCGAGGTCAGCGAACTGATCATAAGCTATATCCAGAAGCAGGGCCATGTGACGATCCCGGACGGGCACCCGATCCGGGTGGTGATGGGGGACAGGGAGTTATGATGATACCCCCCGGTCAGGATAAAGCGGTGCTTTATCCTGACCGGGGGGTGTCATTGCTGATCAGTGGATGACGTTTTTCAAGTCCTCATCGAACGCTGTTTATCAACCGTACATGGCCCGGATTCGTGTGGTCAGCGTGCTGGCATCCGACTTTTGACCCTGCTTCGCCTGGACAAGAGAGTGATC
>JAFYBB010000075.1 GCA_017540445.1 Clostridia bacterium
AAAATCGGTGATACCATAGGTCTGATTAGCAAGGTTCTTTTCAACATGCGTGACAACCGGGAGAACTACTGGAAATTGTCGGAAGGCAAAGTGAAGTCGATCACGATCAACAGCAAGGGGCGCAGAGTAAAGGCTGACCACTTCTATACTCTGGACGCGGAAGAAATCGAGCTTAATACGAAGTGGATGCTTGAGAATGAACGGCTCATTCTGACCTGCGAACCTTTTATCCTGACCGATGAATTACGGCAGCGGGTGGAAAAATGGATAGGCAAAGAGAATGAATTGGAGGCGAGTCAATAAGAACCGTCAAAAATGGCGGTAATTGCAATTATATAGATTTTTATTGATTATTATATATAATTCAGGGCAGCTATCCGGGATTATTGGATAGTTGCCCTGAAATGTTCCGGCGGCGTTCGCGTTGGAATGGTTGCGCGGCGTTCACTCGCCGGGCTGGCCGTCGGTCGTTGGTTCCTGGGTGCCGCCGTGCGCGGCGATGTCCGCGCGGATCAGGCGCTTGATGTAGCCCTGGACGCTTTGCTGTTCTTCAAGTTGCTTGATGATGTCGGCATCCGTCCTTATGTTGAATTTCAAACCATATTTCCGAGTGTTCTCCCTGTCAAATGTAATGGTTCCCATGGTGTTGACCTCCTTTCCTACGCGGATATTATAACAGGGTGAAACCCTTGTGTCAATCAGAATCGCCCGCGTACAATGCCCGCGGGCTGGCGTCGTTCAGTTACAGCGCTTCGCCGGAATCAATCGCCTGCTGCGCCTCGTATACCGTAGCCCAGTACGGCTCCCGCACCTTGTCGCCGCGCTTGTCATAGATGCACCAGCAGTCGCGAGAGTCCAGCCAGACGATCAGATACCCGGCATGCCTGACGGGGCGCGGCTGCTCGTCCGCCATTGAAACGTGAATGCGCTTTTCATGCCCGCCACAGTAATTCACGAAATCATCCTGAATGTCGTTCTCCTTGATGTAGCGGTACAGATTGGCCAGCATCACCATGTCGCCGGGCGTGATGGTGATTTTGTTCTCGTCCGAGCCATCTGGATAATGCGTGTAGACCTTCACATCGTGATCGGTTCCGGCGATCTGCTGCATCATCATGATGCCGCCGTTCTGCACATTGAACGCGAGGTAATGCAATACCGGGCTTACAGGGTTTTCATACAACATGGTGTTTTCCTTTCTGCCCGCGTACAATGCCCGCGGGCGTGGCGACGTGGTATTGGCTGAATGGTTGCGCGGCGTCGCGGAATGGTCCGGCGGCGTCAGTTGAACTTGTACCGGCGGGCGCGGCGGCTGGGGAAGCGGCGCGATCTGCGCCAGTCGTCCAGGGCCTCCAGCAGGCGGCCTAGGGGCGCGTCCAGCATTGCGCCGACCATGAACCAGACCGACAGAAACAGAATCAGAACCATGCGATGTCCTTCCTACCCGCGTACAATGCCCGCGGGCGCGGCGTCGTGGTGTTGGCTGGTGTTCAGGTGGCGCTGGCCATGGCGAAGAACTGCGCCGGGGTGATCTTGCGGACCTGGTCGATCCATTCGTCGGCCTTATCCATCTTCCCCATGCCGGGCTTGTCGCCGACGACGAGCAGCGTTGTGCCTGCGGGCATGGTGGTGTAGGCCTTTCCGCCCAGGCTGCGGACCAGCTCGATGGCCTCCGCACGATTCTTGACGCCGGGGCCGGTGACCTTGCCGGTGAAGGCGACGACGTGACCGGCGAACGGTTTCCGCGCGTCCTGTTGTGCGTCCTGTCTGGGCTGCTCCTGGGGCTGGGCTTCGACCGGCTGCGCGGGCTGCTGGGCATCCTGCCGGAGGGCCTGCAGCGCCCTCTCGGCCTCCAGGGCGCGCTCCTTGTACTCGGCGAGCTGGCGCGCGGCTTCCAGCTTCTCGGCCTGCCTGCGCTGCTTCTCCTGCTCCTTCGCGGCGCGCTCCTCCGCCTTGCGCTCCCGCTCGGCTTTCCTGGCGGCAGCGGCCAGGCGCTTTTGATTCTGCTTGGCTTCCCGGTGGGCCGCCGCAACGGCTTCCAGATCGGCCTTGAGGGCGGCTTCCTGGCGGCGCTGCTCCGCCTGGGCAGCTTCCCGGGCTTCCCGCTCGCGCTGCTTGGCATCCTCGCGCGCGGTGCTGGCGAGCATCTTCACCAGGGGAATCAGCACGAGGAACGCGATGAATGCGAACCGGGCGATCTCCAGCGCTTCGATGGTCTGATGGATATTTGTCATGGTCTGGACCTCCTCGAATGGTGTAGCGGCGTGGTGTTGGCTATCCGCGACGGTCCAGTCTGGACCGTTTCGACCGGGGAGCCGTCCCGGTCATCATCAGGCGGAATGTTCGCGCGGCGTCCTGTTTCTCTCAGTCTGCAACATAATCCACGCTGTACCATGTGCAATCCTCATGCTGTTCAATCAACCACGCTTCAAGCTCGTACTGCCTTTCACATTCGAGCTGATAGTTACCGTTTTCGTTATAGGCAAAAGCCTTTTCGATGCTCGTGCCATCCGCATATTCTGCTCTTGCGATCCACATAATTTCCCTCCTTGCCCGCGTACCATGCCCACGGGCGGGCGGTTGGAATTTTTGCCCGGCGTCACCTGGGCATCTTGCCGAGCTGCTTGGCGATCAGCTCCAGCATTTTCACCTTGGTTTCAAGGCTGACACGCGCGTTCAGCGCCTCCTTGACTTGATCCGGCAGCGCCAGCAGGCCGAAGGTCCCGCCGATTGCCTTGATCGCATCCGCGTATCTCTTTTCCAGTGTATTCATGGTGTGTACCTCCTCGCTTGGTCTTGCGGCGTGCGGGCCGGACGCCTCCGGCCCGCGGTGGGAATGGTCCAGCGGCGTCATGCGTACCAGCTTTCGTAAACCGTGGTGGTGTTGCCATCGCACAGGTAGGCGTTGGCGAAGGTGTCAAGCCGGAACTGCGGGTTGCTCTTGCCGTCGGCGGCGTAGCTCTTGAGGCGCTTCAAATCGCCCTTTTCCTGGTCCTTGATGAACACGCTGTAACTCTGCGGCGGGAGGATCGGCAGGCCCCTGGTCTGGTAGGTGTAATCCGCGGCCATGGGACCGGTGGCGCTCTCATTCAGCACCGGCGGGTTGACCTCGCGTACCCTCACGGAGGTTTCACCCACCAGGGCGACGACCTGGAAGAAATCCACGTTGGTTTGATCGTAGCCCCAGGAGGCCGTGAACAGGTCGCCGACCTTGACTCCGAACTTGTTCACGCGCTCGGCGGGCTTTTTCTCGACCGGCTGCGCGGCGTCCTGCTGGACCGTTTCCGCGGCGTTCCGTCTGGACTGGAGCCGGAGCTGATAGTCCCGGCGGATGCGCTCGGCCAGGGTCAGCGGGCGCTCTTCGGTGGTGGCCGCTTCGATGGCGGCGGGCAGCTTGATGATGTTATCCATGGTGTTACCTCCTCGAATGATCGTTGATCGTTTGCGGGCCGGAGCCGTCCGGCCCGCGGTGGGAATGGTCCCGCGGCGTTATGCCGCGTTGGTGATGTTGTGGAGCTCGGTATGCAGCGCCTGGGCAGCGCGGTAAGCCTTCCAGGTCAGGCCCTTGTTCCAGCTCTTCATCGTGGGGCTCCAGTAGAACCCGGCGGCCTTCACCGCGTCGAGGATCTTCTGGGCGGGCCGGCGGTCGAAGATAACCCGCGTCTTGCCGGCGTCGCCGTCAAACACGATCCGCCAGTTCTTACCGACCAGCTCGGAGCCGATCCACAGCTTTTCCGGGACCTCGCCGTGGGCCTGCTTCGCAGGATCAACCGGTTTCGCCGCGTCAACCTGGGGCCGGGTCTTGATCTCGCGGGCCGTCTCCAGCACGGTCAGCAGGTCACCGCCATCCACGGTCACGGTCTCGCCCTGGGCGGCCCGCTTGCAGGCCGTGAAGAGCTCGCCGCATACGCCGGAGAATACCACCCGGTACTTGCCGCCATCGGGATAGGTCAGCGTGGCGGTGATGCTGCGGCCCGTGCTGCTGGTCCGGTATTCCGCGGCCATCTCCACACCCAGTGCGGTCATGTGGTCCGGCGCCATCTCGCTGCGGTCATCGTCGCTGGTGGTCTCGCTGGTGGTCTCGGTGGTAGTCTCGGTGGTGGTCTCGGTGGGATCATAAGGGCTGAACTTAATCATGGCCTGGGCGATCTGGTTCAGGTGGGCCATGTGGATGGCGTCCGTATTGCATCCCAGCTCGAAAGCCGCTTCGTGGTCCAGGGCATCCTCGATGCCGGAGGCCCAGCCGGTGACGTACCGATCCAGGCGGCCGTCATCGCTGCGGCGATTGACCAGGCTGGCGATGGTCAGCAGCGCGGGCCGATAGCCGATGACATCCACCAGCGCGGTGACGGTATCCTTCGGGTTGTCCAGGCTCTTCTTGACGGTCACTAGGGCCGCGATGTTGGCCTCATAAGAATTGCGGAGGGCGATGCGCTCGGAGCGCTCCAGGCTGCGGATCATTTCGATGTTCTTCATGGTTTCAATCTCCTTTTCGTGGTGTTGGCTGTCGGGGTGCCTGCTCTGCATTTTCCCGGGGTTGCAACCGGCCTGGCCTGCATTAGGCACCGCGGGGATTATCCCCGCTTGTGCTGTATCTTCGATCTGATCTTGCCATTCTCGGAAATCGTGTAAAGGTCCGTATCCCAATCATGGGAGATGAGGTAGGTCCTGATCGCCTTGTCCGCTTCGCGGCGAGTCTCATACTCGCCGAAGGGCTTTCCTTTGGTGATGTTGGTAATCTGGAACATGGTTTCAATCTCCTTTTCGTGGTGTTGGCCGTTGGGGTGCTACCCCCTTGCGACACTGGCATTGTATCACGGGGTGCTACCCTTGTCAATCCCTTTTTGCAAATTTTTTTCAGGAAATCGGGCTGCTGGTTTTTCGCTTCATATATTCGCCGGACGAAAAAAAATTTTCTGCGGCCAGCTGGGCAGCAGTGCCTGAGGGCGAAGCAGGCCGGAGCGGCCAGCTGGGCACCAGGGCCGGAGGGCGAAGCAGATCGGAGGGCGAAGCGGGCCGGAGCGGCCAGCTGGGCACCAAGGCCGGAGGGCGAAGCAGATCGGAGCGGCCTGCTGGGCACCAGGGCCGGAGGGCAAAGCAGATCGGAGAGCGAAGCAGAAATGATCGGAGCGGCCTGCTGGGCACCAGAGCCGGAGGGCGAAGCAGAT
>JAFYBB010000076.1 GCA_017540445.1 Clostridia bacterium
GCACCAGCGCCAGCAGCACCGCGCCGCCCACCGCCACCGCGGCCACCCGCCGCCAGTCGCTGAAGAAGCCCCCCGTCCGCCTGCGCGCTCCCATGTCGCCTCGCCTCCCCTTGGGCGGGCGCCGACCTCTTCCGTCAGCGCCTTCGGCGCTGCCACCTTCCCCTAAAGGGGAAGGCTATGGCGCCCCTATTGCCTAATGCCTATTGCCTAATGCCTAATGCCCGCTTCCGCCCGGCCATCTCGTCCACCCGCGCGATATACTCCTCGATGTTGCGCACGTTGGGGGCGCGCTCGATGCGCAGCGTGCGGTCGGCGAACAGCCACTTGGTGATGGCCCCCGCGCCCAGCGCCAGCACGCTGACGGTCTCCTCCATGTTGCCGATGTTGTACAGGCAGGCCTTGCCCGGCTTGGCGTAGCCCACGTTTTCCAGGTTGCCGGCCATGTACTTCTGCCGGTACAGGTAGTAGGGCCGCCAGCCGCCCGCCGTCAGGCGGGTCCGGGCCAGCGCGATCATCTCGGAGGCGCGCTGGCTGGCCTCGATCTGGCCATAGCCGTTGCCCGCCGTCACCAGCTGCTCGTGGAGCCTGCTGGAGCGCTTGATGGCCAGCGAGTGGACCGTCACGCTGTCCGGCGCGAGCTGTTCGATCACGTCCAGCGTGTGGGCGAAGTCCGAAACCGTCTCCCCCGGCAGCGCGGCGATGACGTCCATGTTGATGTCGTCAAAGCCCAGCGCCCGGGCCAGGCGGAAGGCCTCGACGGTCTCCTCCGCGGTGTGGGCCCGGCCGATGCGCCGCAGCGTCTCGTCGGAAAAGCTCTGGGGGTTTACCGAGATGCGGCCCACGCCGCGCGCCTTGAGCATGCGCAGCTTCTCCGCGTCGATGGTGTCCGGCCGGCCGGCCTCCACCGTCCACTCCACGGCCCCCGGGAACGCCGCCTGGGCCGCCGCCAGTATGCGCTCCAGGTCCGCGCAGGGGATGGCCGTGGGCGTGCCGCCGCCGACATATCCGGCGCGCAGCTTCATGCCGGCCTCGTCCATCATTTTCCGGCACAGCTCGATCTCCCTGAGCAGCGCCTCCACGTAGGGCGCGACCAGCTTGCCGTCGCCGATCTCCCCGGCGGAAAACGAGCAGTAGGCGCAGCGGGTCTTGCAGAACGGTATGCCGATGTACAGGTCGAACATGCCCGGCGCGGCCTCGCGGATGCCCTGCTGCATCCGGGCGATGTCGGTGAGCAGCCGCGCCTTTTCGGGCGTGACGTCGAACACGTCCACCACGTGCTTCTCGGCCTCCTCCGGCGACATGCCGGCCTCCATGGCCTCGTAGATCAGCCGCGTGGGGCGTATGCCGGTGAGGCTGCCCCAGGGCGGGTGCATGCCGGTCAGCTCCCGCAGCAGCTGGTACAGCGCGGACTTCACCTGCCGCTTCCTGAGGCGCTTCACCTCCAGCGGCGTGCCGGGCCAGGCGGGCTGGGTCAGCGCGCTCTCGCGGCCCTGGGAGGTCCAGCGGTCCGTCCACTGCCCGTCCGCGTCGGTGAAATGATGCTCGAACAGCACGTCGCCGTCGCTCATGCTGACGGCCACGTCGCCGTAGAACAGGCGCAGCACGTCCCCCAGGTCGGAGAAGAACTGCGGCGTGTCGGTCTGCAGCCTGATCATAGCCGGTACCTGACCCTTTCTTCGCCGATGGTGGTGTTCCCGCCGTGGCCGGGGTACACCGCCGTATCCGCCGGCAGGGCGAACAGCGCCTTCAGCGAGCTCAGCATGTCCGCCAGGTTCCCGCCGTGCAGGTCCAGGCGGCCATAGCCGGCACAGAACAGCGTGTCGCCGCTGAACAGCGCGGCGGCATCCGGGAGGTACAGGCACACGGAGCCCCTTGAATGGCCCGGCGTGGACAGTATCGTAAAGTCCAGCCCGCACACCGACAGCGCCCCGCCCGCGTAGGGCGCGGCCCCGATCCTGGGCCAGCAGGTCCCGCCGCCCATCAGGCCGGTATAGCCGTTGATGGCGGCGTCGTTCAGCATCTCCATGTCCGCCGCGCTCACGTACACCGGCGCGCCGTATGCCGCGGCCAGCGGCCCCGCCGCCATGATGTGGTCAAAGTGCCCGTGGGTCAGCAGGATCGCCCCCACGCGCCGTTCGCCAAGCGCCCGCTTTAGCTTCGGATACTCGTCCCCGGGATCGACGACGACGCAGTCGTCCCGCCCCGGCACGGCCACGATATAGGCATTCTCCTGAATCAAGCCGCACAGTACGCGGACAATTTCGATGTTCATATCCTGCTCCCTGCTCCCTAAAACATCTTCCTGCTGTCCAGCAATATCGTCACCGGGCCGTCGTTGAGCAGGGAGACCTGCATGTGGGTGCGGAAGCGGCCGGTCTCCACATGGATGCCCTTATTCTCGATCATGGCCTTCACCTGTTCGCACAGGGGTTCTGCGACCTCAGGCCGGGCGGCCTGTATGAAATCGGGCCGGCGGCCGTGGCGCGCGTCGGCCAGCAGCGTGAACTGGCTGACCAGCAGCACGCTGCCGCCCACGTCCTGAAGGCTCAGGTTCATCTTGTCGTTTTCGTCCTCAAACACGCGCAGGCCGGCGATCTTCTCCGCGCAATAGCGGGCGTCGGCCTCGGTATCGCCCTCCTGGGCGCCCACCAGCACCATGAACCCGTCGCCGATCCTGCCCACCGTCTCCCCGTCCACATCCACCTGTGCCCAAGTCACCTTCTGAATCACACAACGCATCGTATCCTACTCCCTGTTCCCTGTTCTTAAGGGCGGGCGCCGCATCGGCGCCCCTACTGCCTATTGCCTATTGCCTACTGTCCCCTGTTCCCTGCCCTTAAGGGCGGGCGCCGCATCGGCGCCCCTACTGCCTACTGCCTATTGCCTAATGCCTGTCCCCTCACCCGTTCATCCGATTGACCTCAATAATATCCGGCCACTTGTTCAGCTCGCGGATGATCTTGGCCAGCTGCTGGGTGTTCTTGATGACCAGCGAGATGTGGAACAGGAAGGTGTTGTCCTTTAGCGTATGGGCGGAGATGGCGCTGACGGGCACCTCCATCGACGCGAACAGCACGCTCAGCTCGGCCAGCAGCCCGGTGCGGTTGTAGCACACGATGCGGATCTCCGCCTCGTAGGTGCCGGAGGAATCCTTGTCCTCCCACTCCACCTCGATGAGCCGGCCCTGCTCCACGCCGGGGTCCTTCAGGCTGGGGCAGTCGGCCCGGTGCACGGACACGCCGCGCCCGCGGGTGACGTAGCCGATGATCTTGTCCCCCGGCAGCGGCGAGCAGCACTTGGCAAAGCGCACCAGCATGCCGCTCTCGCCCTTCACGATCACGCCGTTGGAGCTGCTGGTGTGGGGCCGGCGCGCCGGCTCCTCGGGCTTGGTCTCATTCAGCGGCGGCGCGACGTCCTCGGGCTTCTGGGTCTTCTTGAA
>JAFYBB010000077.1 GCA_017540445.1 Clostridia bacterium
CCCGCGCGGAGCGGAAGGCGGTGTTGAACCGGATCCTCCAGTATTTCACGGTATCGATGCCGGCGGACCAGGGCTTCAGGACCAGGGATATCGACATCACGCTGTCCGAGGACGGCAGGGAGATGCTGATCACCTCGAGCTGTGAACTCCAGGAAGATCAATACCTGTGGTTCCGGGTATGGGGCAGGCCGCACGGGCAGAACGACGTGCGGGATTACCGCGGCGAGCTGGACGCGGAGGGCCTGTGGCAGTGCCGGATCCCGCTGGACGATCACGGCGAGAAGGGAATCTACTATATCCACGCGTACATCGGCGACGCGCAGTCCGTCCGCGAGGATCTGCGGATCATCATGAAGAATTACTACATCAACTGAGTACGGAAGATGTTGAAATGATACGACGCAACCAGAAACAACTGAATCGGCTGAACGTCTTCACCGACGCCATACTGGTGTTCCTGTCCTACATCTTCGCCTCCTGGCTGTGGCTGGGCGTGGTGAAGCAGGACGAGAACATGGCCTCCCTGACCAATTTGGGCAACGGCGTGGGGCTGGCGGCGGTGCTCTACGCGCTGTGGACGGTGATCGTGCTGGGCGCGATGCGGGTCTACCGAATGACGCGCTACAGAAAGCTCAGCTGGGAGCTTCGCAACGTGGCGCTGTGCAATTTGATCGCCCTGGTCACGGCGGCGGCGCTGCTGTACCTGTTCCGCCTGCAGGAATTCTCCCGAGGCGTGCTGGGCATCTACTACGCCACCGTCGTGGCGGCGATGGTGGTCAAGCGTGTGGTGGTGCGCACCGCGCTGCGGCGCTATCGGGCCAAGGGCTACAACCTGAAGCACAACATCGTCGTGGGCGGCGGAGAACTGGCGAGGCGCTATGTCAGGGCCGTGACGGAGGACAAGACGCTGGGCGTGCATCTGGCGGGCATCATACCGCCGAAGGGCGACTGGGCCACATGGCTGGAGGCGCAGCTGCACGGCGAGGGCGTCGACGAGGTGATCCTGGCGCTGGAGCCGGAGGAGCTGGGCGTGACGGTGCAGGTCATACAGCTGTGCGAGAAGAGCGGCACGAAGGTCAGCGTGATCCCGTTCTACAACGACGTGATCCCCATCCGGGCCACCATAGACAGCATCGGTTCCATCAAGCTGATCCAGCTGCGCACCACGCCGCTGGACGAGCCCTTCAACGCGGTGCTGAAGCGGGCGTTTGACATCGTGTTCAGCGCGCTGGCGCTGCTGCTGCTCAGCCCGCTGCTGCTGCTCATCGCGGCGGCGATCAAGCTGTCCAGCCCGGGGCCGGTGCTGTTCAGGCAGGAGCGCGTGGGGCTGAACAAGAAGCACTTCACGATGCTGAAGTTTCGTAGCATGCGGGTGAACGGGCAGGAGGACACGGCCTGGAGCAAGGACGCGGACGACCGGCGGACCTGGATCGGCGCGCTGCTGCGCAAGACGAGCCTGGACGAGCTGCCGCAGCTGTGGAACGTGCTGCGGGGGGACATGAGCCTGATCGGTCCGAGGCCGGAGATACCGTATTTTGTGGAGCAGTTCCGGGAGACGGTGCCGCTGTATATGGTCAAGAACCAGGTGCGGCCGGGCATCACCGGCTGGGCCCAGGTCAACGGCTACCGGGGCGATACCAGCATTCCCCGGCGCATTGAGCACGACATCTGGTACATCGAGAACTGGTCCTTCGGGCTGGATATGAAGATCATACTGCTGACGGTATTCGGCGGCATGATCAACCACGAGATCATTGGAAAACAGGAGTAGACGGACAGGTTCCATGAGAGAAAAGAACAGACGGCGCGGCACAACCGACGCGCCGCGCCGGGACATCGCCTTGCGCAGGCTTCAAACAGGGCTCGACGCCCTGTTTCCTGCGCTGTACGGCTGCTATATATTCTATCGCGCGACCCTGGTGACGACGCTGAAGCTCTCCTGGCCAAAGTACACCAGCAATGCCTTTTTGATCGCGCTGCTGGTCGTGGGGCTGGCGAGGCTCGTATTGTGCACCGGGTTCAAGCGGGTCAGGGCGTGGCTCGCCCTGGCGATGGCTGCCATTTGCGGCCTCGCCTTTCGCGCCGGCGGCTATGAGTTTCTGATCTTTCTGTTCATACCGTTCATCGGCATGATCGGCATCGACTACCGCAAGCCGCTGCGGTATCACCTCATCGCGGTGCTGAGCGTGCTGGGCATAGCGCTCGTGGCGGCGTCGACGGGCTGCGTCAAGAACATCGTCTACTGCCGGGACGGCGTGCGCAGCAGCTGGGGCATCTGCTATCCCACCGATTTTTCCACCTACGTGCTGTTCGCGCTGATCGCGCTGTGGGTGGCCTGGGACAGGCTGCCGGATTGGGCGATGCTGCTGATCAGCCTGACCACGATCGGGCTGTCGCTGTGCGTCACCGGGAGCCGCAACAGCCAGATCTGCAGCTTCCTGCTCTTCTTTGCCATCGCGTATCTGATCTTTGAGCGGCAGGTCATCGACAGGCGGCCCCGGCTGCGGTGGGTGAAGCGCGGCGTCAACGGCATACTGACGGCGGCGCTGCCGCTGTGCGCCCTGGCGACCTATCTGATGGTATTCCTCTACGCGAAGGGCAACGGGGCGATGGCGCGGCTGAACGAGGCGCTGACGGACCGGCTGCTGTTGTGCCTGAACGCCGTTCAGAAGTATGGCCTGCAGCCCTTCGGCGCGAAGTTCAGCATGGCCGGGCTCGGCTTTTCCACGTTTCCGAACCTGAAGAACACGTTCATCGACTGCTCCTATGTGCTGATCCCCGTGCGCTATGGCTGGGTGCTGTTCCTCGCGCTGAGCGGGCTGTGGGTGGCGCTCACGGTGAAGGCGATACGCTGCGGACGCCGCCGGCTGGCCCTCGCGATGGCGCTGATCGCGTTTCACTCGATCATCGAGCACCACTTCATCGAGATGCACTACAACGCGTTTCTCGCGCTGCTGTTCGCCGCGCTGCCCGAGCCGGGCCCGCTGCCCGAGCCGGGCCCGCTGCCCGAGCCGGGCAACGCGATGAAGTCGAAGGAGGGCGCGCCGCGGCGCCGGAAGGCCGTCGCGGCTTCCGCCATCGCGGTCGCGGCGCTGGCCGGCGTGTTCTTCCTGGTGGGACCGCGCGCGCTGACGCGGCTGCGCACCGCCTTCCACGCGCTGAACTGGCAGGGCGGCAGGGCGCTGCCGGTGATCCTGCCGGTCCTGGCGGCGGTCGTCGCCGGGGTATGGGCGGTGTACGGCCTGGCCTTCGCGCTGCTGACGCGCGACAGGTTGCGCTGGAGGACGGCGGCGCCGGCGCTGCTGTGCGCGCTGCTCTGCGCCGGCGGGTATATCTGGACCGGGCAGGTCATCGCGGACGCGACGGCCAACAGCGCGGCGGCGCTGAAGGCGGAGAACAAGGCGATGAAGGCCATCGTCCGGGCGGCGACCGGCGACGTGTATGTGGACACCGAGCCCAACGTCTTCATGCGGCGCTATGGCGGCATAAGCCCCACGGTGCTCGCGGCGGAGGACCTGGCCCGCTATGACGGGGCCACCGTGATCATGGACGCGGCGACGGAGTACAACGTGTTCTTCCAGCGGGGCTACCGCTACGCGCAGATCTCGGACGCGCACGCCGTGTACACGGCGGATCCGGCGGTGATCGACGCGCTGGGGGCGCGGTACACGTTTACCGATTACTGGCCCACGCCGATGCCGGTGGATATCGAAAAGGCGGCCGCGCAAAACCACCTCACCTACGGCAAGTACGGCATGCTGCTGAACGGCACAAAGAAGCGCCTGAAGAAGGGGCCGAGGGCGAACCTGTACGAGGGCAGCTATGAGGTGACCTACGAGCTGGTGCTGCCCCAAAAGATCGCACGGAAGATCGATCAGACGGGCGAGGACGCGCTGGTGTGCACGCTGCGCGTCACGGCCTTTTCGGGCGCGACGACTTTGGCCGAGGTCCCGGTGTACAGGAGCCAGTTCAACGGGAAGCGACGGCTGACGGTGAACGTCCCCTTCGCCATGGCGGGCGCCCGTCACGTGGATTATCTCGCCACCGCCGAATCCGGCATAAAGGTGTACATCCGGCGGATCAGCTGCCGGAAGACGGGCCGCATTTGACATTGACAGACCAACAGAAATCCCGCAACAGCTGTGCGTTGCGGGATTTTTGGGTTCTTCACGTTTTCTTGTGGGATGACAACGGACTCCCTCAGTCAGCCTGCGGCTGCCAGCTCCCTCTGAGAGGGAGCCTTTTGGCGGCGAAACGGGCCAAAGCCTCCCTCTCAGAGGGAGGTGGCTCGGCGTAG
>JAFYBB010000078.1 GCA_017540445.1 Clostridia bacterium
GAACCCACCGCCGAACCCACGGCTGAGCCGACGGCCGAGCCCACGGCCGAGCCCACGGCTGAGCCGACCGCCGAGCCCACGGCTGAACCCACTGAGGAACCGACGCCGGAGCTGACCGAGGAGCCGACCACCGGGACCTCATCCGTCAGCGCTGACGCGCTGCCACCTTCCCCAGAGGGGAAGGCAACCGAGGAGCCGACAGCCGAGCCGACTGCCGAGCCGACTGCCGAGCCGACGGCTGAGCCCACCGCTGAGTCGACGGCTGAACCCACCGCCGAGCCGACGGCCGAACCCACCGAGGAACCGACGGCTGAGCCGACAGAAGAGCCGACTGCTGAACCGACGGAGGAACCGACGGCCGAACCGACCGAGGAGCCGACCGAAGAACCGACGGAGGAGCCGACGGTCGAACCCACCGAGGCGCCGGTGCGCTATCCGGCGCAGACCTTCACGGGGCGCACGGCGCGGCTGCGCGTGACGGCGACCGCGCCGGAGGGCGCGTTCCCCGAGGGCACGGTGATGAAGCTGCGCGCCGTGTGGGACAAGTCCACGCTGGGTGACATTGCCGATACCGTCGAGGAGGGCTTCTACGACGTTAAGCGCGTCTACGCGGTGGACATCACCTTCGTGAACGCGGACGGTGTGGAGATCGAGCCGTTGCTGCCCATCTCGGTGGAGATGGCCGTCGATGAGATCGACGAACAGCAGGAGGCCTTGGTGGTCCACGTGGACGACGCAGGCAATGCCGAGATCGTGGAGCAGAGTGAGGCGCCGCAGGCCGACGCCGGCAAGCTGGCGTTGAACGTGGAGATGCCCACGACCGAAGAACCGACCGAAGTCGAGAATAAACCGACCAAAGACGGCAACGAGACGGGGCTGACCTTTGAGGCCGACGCCTTCTCGCTGTACGCCGTGGTCATCGCCGACACCATCCAGACGCGCTACATCTCCGCCGACGGCAGGACCTGGCAGATCGAGCTGGCCTACGGAGCGGACGCGAACATCCCCGCGGGCGCGGAGCTGCGCGCCGGCGAGCTGATCGGCAGCAGCGCCGCGGACTACACCGCCCAGGCCGCCGAGGCGCTGGACCTGGCCGCGGACGAGTTGACCTATGCCAAGGCGCTGGACATCTCCATTGTGAAGGACGGCCGCAGGATACAGCCCGACGCGCCCGTGAAGGTGTCTATCAAGCTGCTGGACGCTCCCGAACAGGACGACAATACCCAAGTCAACGTGCTTCACTTCGGCGAAGAAGTGAAGGCGCTGGACTGCGCCCTGAACGAGGGCGCCGTCGAGTTCGACGCCGAGGGCTTCTCGGTGTACGTGGTGACGTTTACGACCACGGCGCAGGATAACGGTGAAGGGCAGACCTATTCCTATAGCATGGATGAAGGAACCAGCATCAATCTATCTCAGTTGCTCACTGAATTGAATACCGGTATCCAGATCAATAGCGTAGATAATGCTGTATCTGCTAACCCCGCTTTGACAGTCACGGAAGTGCAACCCTCAGATGATGAGGGAAAGGACTGGCAGATTACCTGCAACGGCACGTTTAAGAGCGCCCCCCTGACGCTGACTGTTTCGGATGGAGATAATAATGCGCCCAGCACGGTGACGATCAATGTGACATCGGCGCTCATTGTGACGATTACGGAGCACAGCGCCACCGTGGAATACGATGGCGCAGAGCATACAGTGACGGGATACGACGTTTCGATCGATAATGCCGACTATACCGAAAGTGATTTTACGTTCAACGGCACGGCGAGTGTCAGCGGCACAAACGCGGGCAGCTACGACATGGAGCTGAAGCCTGAAGATTTTGCCAACACAAACGAAGGCTATAATGTGGTATTCAAGATCGTAGATGGCACGCTGACCGTGAACCGGAAGCCCGTGACTCTTATCGCGAACAGTCAATCCGTGCAGCGGGACGATAACGGTGTACAACGGTCCATCTCCGGTTTTACCTGCACTACCACGGCTGTCGATGGTCACAGCATTGCGCTGGAAGGCCTGACTTTCGAGGGTGTCTCCGCTTCCGGCAGTGGCACAAACGTGGGCATGTACCCGGTGACCTTCACCGGCGTCAGCATTGCCACCAAAGACCAGGATGGAAACTATACCGGCGGCACCACCGATACCACCGGCAACTACATGGTCGCCGAAGCCGTCAGCGGTATGCTGATCATCACCGACGGTAATAAGGATGCCATCGCCAAAGAAATGACAGGCTTCGATGGCAACCTGGCCAGCTATATGATCACAGTTAATCCGACGAAGGAAAAACTGAACAATAGCAACGCCATCACCCTGAAGGATACCTTCAGCAGCAATCAGTCCATCATCTACGACAGCATAAGGGTTAAGGTCGATAACGTAGATGACACCGAAGGCGCAGTCACCTACGACTACAGCGGCTATACGGGCACCTTCACTATACCGGATGAAACCTCCGTTACCATCACCTATACCACACGTGTCGACGGCGAGGCGGGTCAGACGGTGCGGTTCGACAACACCGCGCGACTGGGCAAGTATGATGACGATCGGAATTTCATCGGCTGCGCGTCCACGGTGAATAAAGAGAAAATCGTCACCCCCACCGGCACCGACATTGAGGGCTCCGGCGGCGTGTACACCATTGAACTCTACGTCTATCCCGATGGCCAGATGGAGCAGGGGCTGGGCGGGGCGAAGTTCCGTCTCCTGGATTCCAACAAGAAGCCGATACAGGCGAACGGCGGCGACGTGACCTTTACTACCGCGACTAAAGCTGAAGCGGCGGCGGATCCCACGAAAAAACAGGGCTACGTGACGGTTACCCTCACCGGCGAACAGGCCATACGCAAGAACACCGTCTACTATCTGGAGATGACCAAAGCGCCGTATACGTATACCGTGACTACGGATGACCAGACCGGCGACGAGGTCAATCATTACACGTACTATCAGAAGGACAACACGCTGTACAACTTCCTGATCACCGACACCCCCGGCTATGCCCAGGCGGGCATATACAGCTACTACAACGGCGATACGCTGAAGGTGCGTTGTTATCCGGAGTCGGGCGGCGTGAACGTCACAAAGCGCTTCTCGGGCAACTACAGCCTCACGAAAGCGCAGCAGGACGGCATCAGGTTCGTGCTTCAGAAGGACGTCACGGAGACTGAAGAAGCCTGGACGGAAGTGGAAGAGCACGGCTACGGCGATTTCAGTTATGGCTCCATGAACTTCAATACCGGCAGCAGCGGCGGGGTTCCGCTGGAGACCTCCGCCCACTATCGCGTGATCGAAGAAGGCGCGGATCCCCAGACACTGGGTCTGGCTTCGGACATCGAGCTGAACACCACCTATTCCATCAGCTATCAGAGCGGGGGAGAACAAATACAGGAACAGGCCAATGACTTTACCGTCTTTGGGGATGACCTTGCCTATAGCTACAGCATCGTGGTGGATAACGAATACGTGGACCACAGGCTGACCCTGGGCATACTGGACGAGGAGAAGGGCCAGATGCTGCCGGGTGGCGTGTTTACCGTATACGCGGAGGGCCATCCCGAAACCCCCGTTGCCGGCTATACCACCGGCGAAAACGGCATGGTGGACATCCACAGGGGCGACGAGGGCGCGAGCTATACGGAGGGCACGCTGTATTATGCCGTGCAGACCGAAGCGCCCGCGGGTTACCTGCTGCCGGATGCGCCCCGGAAGATATACTTCTACTTCTCGGGAGAGTCGGCGCAGGAATATGAAGGCGCCACCGACCTGACCAAATCCTACAACACCGTCACCGTCAGCAACCACGCCAATCTGGTGCGGGTGCCTGTGACCGTCACCTGGGGACTGAACGAGAGCAACACATGGCCGGTGGGCGTAGACCACATTGAGCTGAAGCTGGTGCAGTCCACGGATGGCGGCCAGACCTTCAGCCCGGTAGAGAAGGCCGGCCAAGATTGGAGCATCACCCTGAATCAGGAAAAATTCTTCGACAATTCCACGTTCGTGAATCTGCCCGCCCAGTCGGTGGAAACGGATCCGGAAGACCCGGAAAAGACGATTCTGAAGGACATCGCCTATTCCATCGAGGAAACGGCGGTCTACGGCGACGCGAACGGCACGGAGGACATTACCGCCCAGTACGCTTCCTCCTGCAGGGTGAGCGGTACCGGATGGTATGTGGTGAAGCATCAGCCCGCCGTCAGCGTAGTGGTGGAAAAGAAATGGTTTGAATTGGGCGGAATCACGCAGGTTACAAATGATGCGCTGGCCCAGAAGCCCGAAGTGAAGGTCGACCTGTACCGCGCGACAGCGGAACCGACGAGCAACATCTCGTCCCGCGACGAATTGATTGCCTTCCTGGCGAATGCCGAACCCGAGCGCACAGGCATCGCCCTGAACGCCGCCAACGGCTTTAAACAGACCGTCACATCCCTACCCGCCACTTACCTGGCTGCTTCCGGGGAACAGACGGAAGAACTTCACTATTACTACTATGCCCTCGAACGGGAGGAGGGGGAAGGCCGTCGGCCCGATAACCACGTGGATACCTACGAGGTTACGGCCGCGTCGGAAAGCGCCCTCCGCGCGTTGGTTATCAACAACACCCAGACTCCCACCACCATCAACGTAAACGCAGTGGATCTGGATAAGACATATGGGCAGGCAGATCCGGCGTTTACATTCAAGGTGAAAGTACAGAATGCCGGTACGACGATCAGTACAGTGCCTGATTCTGTGGAAGGGGACAGGCATTCTATAGTGACAGGACCGGACGACGCGGGTTACTATACCGTTACCGGTGAGAACGCGGAGAACCAATTTGATTTTGCGGTCGCTGAGAACGGCGGAGAAGCAAAGGTCATAAAGTTTACCTGCTTGCGCGATGACGGCGAAGATGTTTCCGAAGCTGGCTATACCATTACCCCTTCCGGCTCTGAGGACCAGGAAGGCTACCGCGTTATATATAAAGAGGCAAAGCTGACCGTCAGTAAGAAGCGGATCATCGTGAAGGCCGACGGGACCAAGGCATACGGAACGAAGGTCGAAAAGCAGGGGAACGCGTGGGTGTCCACGGATGGACCGGTCGACTGGGTGAGCTTCTATCATGAAGAGCCCGCCGAAGAGGGCGAGGGCACCAGGCTGGTAAAATATGAGGATAATACCCTTGAAAACAACGACGCGTTCACCGTGATTACATACACCGCCGAGCGCGATCCCGGCGAAGATGCGGGCGAATATGAAGTGACCCTGTCCGGCGAAGCGGATCAGGGCAACTATCTCGTAACCTTTGCCGAGGGCGGCAAATTCACCGTCACACCGGCCAATGTCACCGTCACGCCCGACGCGCCGGATGCTGCAACCGAGACCAATACCAAGGTCTACGGCGAGGATGACCCGGAGCTGAAGGCCAACGTCTCGGATCTGAAGTTTGACGACAGCGACGATGTCATCGACTACGACCTGACCCGTGAGGAGGGCGAGGACGTAGGTGAATATACCGTCACGTCTGCCGGCTCTCAGAGCCAAGGCAACTATCACGTGGAGTTTAATACCGGCACGTTTACAATCACGCGCGCCGCGGTCACCGTGACCGTGGAGGATGCGGACAAGGTCTACGGCGCGGTTGATCCGGAATGGAATGTGGAGATCGGCGGGCTGAAGGGCGACGATGAATCCGGCGAGCTTTCACACACCGCCGGAGAGGGCGGCGCGCTCAATTATACCTATACCGTGGGTACCGGTGAAGCGGCAAAGACGTTGCTGCGCTTCACCGTCACGCGCACAGCCGGCGAGGACGTGGGCAGCTATGCCGTCACGCCTAAGGGCGGTGAAATACAGGGCAACTATACCGTGGCTTACGAGTCCGGTACCCTGACCATCGAGCGCGCCGAGCTGAAAGTCAGGGCGAACGACGCCGAAAAGATTTGGGATACGAACGATCCCGGCCTCACCGAGACACTGACCGGCCTCGCGGGACGAGATTCCCTCGAATCGGATACCGGGCTCGAACGTCAAATTGACGCCGGTACCGGCGAAAACGAAGGCAGGTTCGTGGTGACCTATAGGCGCAAGGGCGCGGCAGAGTCCGAGGCCCCCGAGCTCACGTTCACCCTGGCCCGCGATGCGGGCGAAGACGCGGGTGAGTACGCCATCACCGCCGCAGGCGCGGAAGAACAGAAGAACTATATTGTGGAATACGAGGAGGGCGTCTTTACCATACTGGAGGTTCACGATGTGCTCGTTCTCCAGGAGACCGTGGACCCCACCGACGAGACGTCGAACCCGAGTTATACTTACGACTGGACGGCGAAGATCCCGGATATCGGATATACCACCGGTGGCAGCTTCACCCTGCCCATCACCGAGGGAACGCCCGAAAACCCCAACGCCATCACGCTGCAAATCCCTCATGGCGCCACACTGACGGTGACTCAGCGGCCGGACGTGGATTTGGACGTGAACTACGAGACCACGCTGGCCATCGACAAAACCCCCTATACCAACACATCGGAAACCCCCAATTGTATTGAGCTGGATGTGAACGATTACTACGAGCTGACCTTTACCCACTCCCGCAACTGCCTGCCGGTATACGCCATGACGGAGCCGGACGAAGGTGCGCAGGAGGATCCGAAGCCCGTTACCGGCTCCAGGGGTTTTGCCGCCATTCCGGACGGCGTTATGGTGGTCAGCGTATTTGAAGAGACCTACAACGACGGCTATACCCTGCCCACGGACAGGTACTATGTCTACGACAAGGCGGCGCTGTATACTTCCGCCGGTGTCCCCATAGCGCAGGCCGATAATGTCACGGGCATAAGGTTCGAGGACAACAAGTGGCAGTATACCACCAGCAACGTGAGCGATCCCGAGGCCGCCCCGATATTCAGCGACGTGCCCGCGGGCGCGCAGCTGGTGCTGTTCTACATGCCCAAATACACCTGCAAGATCGAAGCCGACCATGTGAAGTTCTATACCCTGGAGCAGGCGATGGATCATATCGCGGCAAAGGAATCGCACAAGGCCGTCATCGAAATGCTGATCGCCAACTACACCATGCGCGCCTCCGACGCGGTAACCATCCCCGCGGATCAGGGGTATGATGTCACGCTGAAGAAGGCGGAGACAGAATACGAGGGCGGTACGGAGCATCCGGTGGCCACCATCACCCGCGACAGCGCCTTCAAAGGCGATATGTTCACGGTCTACGGCCAGTTCACGCTTGAGAACATCATCATCGACGGCGGCGGCGTGAACGCCTCCGGCGTGATGGTGTCGGTGAAACAGCAGAAGGACGCCGAGGAAGCGCCGAACTTCAAGCTGGAAGAAAGCGCCACGCTGCAAAACGCCAGTGGCAACAACGGCGCGGCGTTGTGGGTAGAAGCCGGCGAAGGCGGCACGGCTGCCATCAACGGCAAGCTGACCGGCAACGCGGCTGCCAACGGCGCGGCGATGTACATTAAGGGCGGCACGGTGACGGTTGCGGCCAATGCCGAGCTGACCGGCAACAGCGCCAGGGAAAACGGCGGCGCGGTATACATCAACGGCGGCACGCTGAACCTGAACAGCGCGCACGTCACCGGCAACAGCGCAACCCATGGCGGCGCGGTGTACACGGTCAACTACAACAACAGCGTAAGCCCCATGGTTGTGATTGGCGGCACGGTCGGCGGTACAGCGCAGGGCGACGCCAACACGGCGACCGACGGCGGCGCGGTGTATGTGGCAAGCGGTACTCTGACAGTCAATGGGACGATTCTCGGCAATACGGCCAGCGGAAACGGCGGCGGTCTGTGTGTGAACGGCGGCACGGTGACACTTGCGAATGGCAGCGCCATCGGCGGGACCGAAGCGGGCAGCGGCAACAGCGCCGCGAACGGCGGCGGTGTCTATAAAGTCGGCGGCACGTTGACTTTTGAAGGCACGATAAGCTATAATACAGCTTCCAACAACGGCGGCGGTCTGTTCACGGTCAACGATCAGACCGTCGGCGGCAGCGTCACGAACAACACGGCGTCCGCGAACGGCGGCGGTATCTACGCGGGCGGCGGCACGCTGACCACCACCGCCGTCATCACCGGCAACACGGCCACGAACGGCAACGGCGGCGGCGTCTATCAGGCCAGCGGTACCTACAACCTGAACGGGGGAAGCGTGTCCAACAATACCGCCATAGCCGGCAACGGCGGCGGCATCTGCGCGTTGAACGTCACAACCACCATTTCCGGGGCTTTGCTTGCGGGTAATACGTCAAGCCAGGGCAACGGCGGCGCGATGTACATGGAAGGCGGCAGCGTTATGGTTCAGGGCGGCCCGCTGTCCCGGGTGGAAGACACCGAGACGGTTAACGCCGCGGCGAGGTCCCTTATCGGCGGAACGGAAGAAGGCAGCGGTAATACGGCCAATGCCGGCGGCGCCATCTATGCCACCAGCGGCGCCATTACCATTGCCAACGGCGATATCGTCGGCAATTCCGCGACCACCAGTGGCGGCGCCATCTATTCACAGAGCGCGTCGATAACGCTCAAAAAGCAAACGACGACCATCGCTGTTGTCGGATCTGACGGAAAGACTTCGAACAAGACAGTCGAGGTAACGGGTGCGGATATCGCGATCACCGGCAACACGGCAAGCCAGGGCAACGGCGGCGCGATCTGTTCCGCCAGCGGCGCGGTGACCATTTCCGGCGGTACCCTCAGCGGCAACGCGGCCAATAACCCTGCAGGCAACGAGACGGACGGCCTGGGCGGCGCGGTGTACGCGGGCAGCGGCAACGTGACCTATTCCGGCGATTCGATCACAGGCAATACGGCAACCAACGGCGCGGCGCTTTACGTCGGGTCGGGCGTTGCCGATATCTCGGCAAGCATCACGGGGAATATCCCGGGCGAAAATGGCGGCGCTGTCGGCGTCGGCAGCACTTCCGCGCGGCTTCAATTCTCGGGGAACGCGAACGTCTATGACAACAAGCTGGGCAATGATCAGAGGAACGTCTGTCTGAATGTGGATTCCGAATCCGTGATTGTCGCGACTGGCATGAACAGCAGGAAGAAAATCGGCGTTTATGTACCGGGAAGCGTAACAGACCCGCTTGTAATAAAACGGGGAGACATATGCGGATACTTTGGTTCCTATACAAATGCTGACAATCTTGGTACTGCGAACAATCCAGACAGTCAGGTTTTCAAAAATGACCAGTTTGGAGAGCTTGAAAGCTGGTATGAGAATAACAGGCTATATTGGAGAGCCAAAGTAACTTATTACTTCGTCTATAAGAGGGATTTTTCAAACACGGAGCCACCTAAGGCCAGTGCGAGTTACAGTAATACTTCAAATAATGAAACACTGTATCTAAAGGTGGTTTCAGATAATCCGTACTATCCCCGGTCGTCTGAAAACAGTATATACGATCTTGTTACGGCCATGGATCTGTATAACAAACACAAGAGTGATTTTGAAAGACGTACAACCAAAGAGAAAGCCGCGTCTGCAGTATTCGCCTATGCGTATGGAAATAATAAGAACGGTACGTTTGACAACGGTTTGCAATTCAGTGATTTCCTGACGAATGTCAATTGGGACAGAGTCAATCGAAAGTGGGTGTATTTGAGGCGGGATGGAACGGAGGTAACGAATGTAAACCGCATCGTGGTCATATATTCCCAGCCCGCGTACCTCACGATTGTCAATAATACCGATCCAGCCATGACACTTACGATCACCGAATTGAAAGTGTTTGAAAGGGATGCTGCGAACGGCGGTTACTTCGGCTATGTTACAGCCTATAACGGCGCTACCGCTCAAACTCTGAATCCGATTGACAATGTCACAGAGCGCGTTTTGAAGGAAGGTGTCGTTGCAAAAGATCTGACTCTGAAGCCGGGAGAATCCAGAAAGATACTGTTCCCGGGCGCATGGGGACAATCGTTCACGCTGAAAGGGGTATTCTTAGCAGAACAGATGCCAGAGACGATGCCCACGATCACCTACACGATGACCGGCAAGACGGGCACGCAAACGCTTTACACGACACAAAGCAGCGCGGGCCTTGGCTTTGACATGCCTGATGGTGAACATGTGACAACAAACGATTGCAAATTGCCTGACAACGCCCAAAGCGCCAAGCAGATCGTATTTGGCAACGCACTGCCGATCTGTAATGTCTTCTGCAAAAAGGTTACCGACGCGGGAACTGAAAATGAAGTTGAGGAAGTCACGGATTCGCATGTATGGACGACATTTAAGGAAGCAATGGCCTATGTGATTGGCCACGAAGGAGGGACTATAGCTTCCGACGCGACAGATGCGGAGAAGGCAGCATACAACAAGGGTAAGGAACACAAAAAAGGAACAGGAGATGTTTCCCGGTATACGATCGCGATGCTGGTGGACTATCTTGTGCCCAAGGGCGATGTTCTTAATATCCCTGACGGCTATGACGTTACCTTTACAACGGCTGCCTGGGATGATACGATTCCTTTCACAGGCAGGGGTACCGAGAAAGGAGAAGCATGGGCCATCATCAGCCGCGACGCAGGCAATTCGGGCGCGTCAATCACGTCGAAAAGCAGCAAGCTGACGGTCAATAATATCATATTCGACGGTCTGGCGGTAGCCGGAAACGGAAAGGGCGGCGCAGTAAACGTAGTTAAGGTTGGCGCAACGGTCACAATTTCCAATTGCATATTTAAGGGATACAGGGCTGACCAGGGCGGCGCTGTCTATATTGAAAACAAGTTTGGTAAGCTGGAAGTTACACATTCGCAGTTCTCCAACAATCAGACGAGCGCCTCCGGTGACAAGTATGGCGGCGGCGCAATATGGACACGGGCAAAAGAGCTTATTGTGGAAGATTGTACATTTGATTCATGCGCCTGTACCGCGGGATCAGCACAGGCCGGCGCAATATTCCATGACATTCAAAGCGGTTGGTCCAACGGCTCAACCACAACGATTACAAGATGCTCGTTCACTAATTGTTATGCGGTCGGCGGCTCCGGCGGCACGGTGGAAACGGATGCCGTGGATGTCACAATATCAGATTGCCAATTCCATGGAAGCTATACCAATAAGTCTAAAGCTAACGGCGGAGCGATTAATGCTCTGGCTGGTGGCGTGGGGCAATCATCTAATACAGGTTGGGTTGGTACATACAACGGTGAATGTTCGCTCACAGTCAGAAATTGCCTGTTCGAAGGATGCAGGGCTGCAAACGACGGCAATGGCGGGGCGATTGTAAGCTCTATGTGGTATGTGACAATCGAGAATAGCAAATTCGTAAATAATCAGTCAAAATATGGCGGTGCGGTCAGAATGACCAATAGTAACGCAAAGTGGCTGCACATAAATGGATGTACATTCGAGAACTGCACCGCCACGAGTGAAGGCGGCGGCGTTAGCGCCCCGGTTCCGACTATCGAGGTAAAGGCTTCCACTGGCGGAACGTTCTTGGATGGTAAAGAAAACGACGGCACCACTTGGTTCATCAACTGCACTGCAAATCGAGGCGGCGGCATCGACAACCCTACGAATAACGCATCCGTGACCATGGAAAACGTCAAGTTTGACAACTGTGTGGCGAAAACCAGTGGCGGCGGGGCATTGTATACGTATGCCAAAACGCTCTCCATTACCGGCGCGTCCAACACCTTCGAGGATTGTACCGGCCAGGGTTCGGGCGGCGGCGTATATCAGTACACCAATAACACAGGTGATGTTGCTGACAGCACTGCGCGACTGATTAATTGCATATTCGACGGCTGCAAGGCCGAGAACAGCGGCAACGGCGGCGGCATGTACACCAACGCCAGAATGGTCTATGTCAATATTGATGAAAGCGGCAATGTCGTTGCGGATTCCTCCGGTATTTTCAAAAACTGCACGGCCCAGTCCGGCGGCGGCGGCCTGTACCATTCCAACGGCAACACATCCGTCACCATCGCCAACTGCGATTTCGAAAACTGCACGGCGTCCGGCGCGCAGGGCGGCGGTCTGTATACAAACACGAAAGCGCTGACCATTCAGGGCACAGGCGAGGATAAGAGCGCCTTTACCGGCTGCACGGCCCAGACGGGCGGCGGCGGCGTGTACCAAAGCAGAGCAGAAACGGATACGATCGTCAAGTTTGAACACTGCAGCTTTGATCATTGCGTGACAAACGGCGGCAACGGCGGCGCGATCTGCACGCTCACAAAAAAGGAACTGACCCTGACAGATTGCGCGATCAGCAACAGCACGGCTCCGGCCAACGGCGGCGGTATCTGCGTCTCCAATGGGCCGACCACGTCTTTTGACAGCTGCACCCTCAGCGGCAATACCGTCACCAATACCGACAGCAAGGGCGCGGGCATCTACATCGGCGGGGGCACCGTAACCTATAAGGATAGCGTGACCTTCGACTGCACGGCGACCGGCAACGGCGGCGGCATCTACCTGAATAACGGCACGCTGAACATCTACGGCGGCGTCGTCCACGGCAGCGCGACCAACGGCGGCGGCATCTATCAGGTTCAAAATAATACGATCAACCAGTACGGCGGCCAGGTGGGCGGCACGGCGACGGCCAACGGCGGCGGCGTGTACAAGAACAACGGCACGTATACGCTGGGCGGCAGTACAGTCTTTGAAGGCGTCGACTACAGCGGCGGCAGCATCGGCGGCGCGATCACTGTGCCCAATGCAGCTGTTGAAACCGACGCAGCGACAGGAATGGAAACGCCTGTTTCAAAGACGTTTATATCGTCGGCAGCCAACGGCGGCGGCGTGTACCAGAATGCCGGCACGCTCAACCTGAACGCGAACGGCAGCATCGGAGGCACAGTCGCCACGATCGAACAGAACGGCAGCGCGATCAATACCACCGGCGCGGTCAATGGCGGCGGTATATACAAGTACGCGGGAACCATCAATTTTAATGGCGGCGTTGTACAGTACTGTACCGCAACCGAGAACGGCGGCGGCATATATAATTACAGCGGCGATTTGAACTGCTATGGCCCGGCGGAATCGACGGTCACGATCGATCACTGCAAGGCGAAGAACGGCGGCGGCATCTACCAGCTCCTGGGAACGCTCAACCTGGGTAAGAGCGGAGATACCACCAAAGGAATTATTTCCAACTGCACAGCGACCGAAAACGGCGGCGGCATATACATGACCGGCATCGATACGTTCAATCTGCGAAATACCTCCAAGATCAACGATTGCGTGGCGAATGGCAGCGGTGGCGGCGTGTATGCCAACAGCAGTAACTTCTACATCTACGATTCCGGCATCATAGAGAATTGTGTGGCGGCAGCGGACGCACAGGACGCGGACGGCCAGACGGTCTATACCTTCAATTTGTCCAATCTCGGCGGCGGCGTTTACCATGCGGGCGGCAATTTCTACTTCTATGCCAACGGAGGCAAGGTGGATAGGTGCAGCGCATATTCCGGCGGCGGTATCTACCACGCGGCAGGGGCCGAGACCATTGGTGACACTGCCAATAATAACAGGTACGGGCAAATCATCGGGTGCTCCGCGGAGCAGTACGGCGGCGGTATCTACCATGCCGGCGGAACATTGCAGATCAGGAATGACAAAAACAGTAATGTGTCTGCAATCACCGGGAATACCGCGAAGACAGGCGCGGGCGTTTATGTTGAAAACGGAGCTTCAACGAATGATCTGAATGTACTTGACGTGCAGGGCGGAAGCATTACGCAAAACAGCGCTTCCGTCGCGGGCGGCGGCATCGCCGTGGGCGGCGGCAACACCAAGCTGAATTTCCAGGGCACTGTAACCGTGTGGGACAATACCGTGGGATCCGGCACAGACGAGAAAAAATGCAACATCTATCTGGATCAGGACAGCAACGGCATTATCAACACGACAACGACGGCGCTGAACGCGGCGTCCCGGATCGGCGTGTATGCGGCTGACAGCCAGGACGCGAAGCACGGCGTGTCCGGCACGCATTTCGGCACGTATGCAAACAGTACCAATTTCAAGTGCTTCGTCAATGACCGCAGACCCTATTTGTACGGCGTGCTGGGCATGGCGGACGACGACAACGCCAAACCAATCGACTGGGCCGTGTTCAAGTGCAAGATCACGGACGCCGAGGGCAGTCTGTTGTACACGGACACCAACGGCACGCCCGCGGTGTACGTGAAGTTGGAAAACGACGGCGGGACCGGCAGGGACAGCGCGTTCGGCACGCTGATGAACGCGAACCCTGGCCTGTACAGGAAAGTGCCCGCCACGGATGAAACGACAGGCGAGGAAACCGTGACATGGGAGCCGGTTGAAGATAATTACCAGGTCCAGATGCTGGTGCCGCGCTATGAGCAGACGCATAAGATCGTTCTGCGCAGTGGCATCAATGTCACCCTGACCACGGCCTCCGCCGACGAGGATGAATGCGGCTTCAAGTACACCGGCGGCGTGAAGGAGACGGAGGCCGTTGTTATCCGCCACGCAGACTTCTGCAGCATGATCGTAACCGGCGGCGGAAATCTGACCCTGAACAGTATCATTCTGGACGGCGGCTATGAAGAGGACTATAAATCCATTAATCAACAGAATAATACCAATTATGATGGAAAGGGAGGTATTTTGAGACTTTCAGGCAGCAGCATCGTCAACATCAACGCAAAAGCTACCCTCCGCAATTCCTATACGAACAATACCGGCGGCGGCGCGGTTCGTCTGGATGGCACATCCACCCTGAACCTGAACGGCGGCGTGATCGACCATTGCGGCATCCTCAACACCGGCGACAACTGGGGCGGCGGCGTCGGTGTGAGTTCGGGCTGCACCCTGAACATCAACGGCGGCAGCATCACCAACTGCTCCGCGAAAAATGGCGGCGGCGTGCGTGTGGATGGTGTACTGAACATGAACGGCGGTACCATCACCGGCAACAACGCTACCGCAGACGGCGGCGGTATATCTATTGGCAAAGATGCCAGTAAAGGTGCACGGCTGGTTTTCTCAGGCGCATGCGTTGTCAAGGATAACACTCTGAATGGTTTACCGCGCTGCAACCTTCAGATTAACAGGAATCCCATTGACATTATCAAGGCCAATGGCTTGGATGCCAAGTCCGAGATCGGCGTGTATACGGCTCTGGGAACAAACCGCACCAGCTACGGCAGCGAGAACATGCCCTTCGGCACTTGGACTTCTGACGCCAACCTGCATTGCTTTGTCAACGACTTCTATACGAATCTGCGCGGCGGCAAGATTGAGACCGATACCGCCCAGAAGATCTACTGGCTGGCCAGTCCGATTCTGGAAGTGACCAAGGAAGTTCCCAGCGATTGGGCGGCGGACAGGGATGTGGTATTCAGCTTTACCGTGAAGCTGGTCGATACCACGTTTACGGGGCATAAAACCTTTGGCGATATGGTCTTCAACCGCGACGGCGAAGCCACCGTCACATTGAAGGCCGGTGAAACCAAAACCGCGGTGCTGCCCACCGACTACATCGTCCAGCAGAAGCAGTACACCGTTACGGAAAACCTGACGCCGGATCAGCTGGCCGACTACGCTACCGTGATCGAAAAGGACGGCGCGGCGTATCGACCCGCGGATGACACTCCCCGGACGGTCTCCGGCAGGCTGGGCGAAAACATCAACGGAACCGAAACCTCCACCAGCGAATCGGCGGTGATATTCACCAACACCCGGCACACGGGTTCTGTGACCGTCTCCAATTCGGTCAGCAGCATCGACAGCAGCGACCTTGAAAAGGCATTCCCCTACATCTTAACGCTGAGTGAACTGGATGATGACGCTGTTACTGAGGCAAGAGAATACACCTATGTAAAGAAGAACGGCGAGGGCACGACCATCGAAAACGGAACGACCACCTTTGCCGAGGCGCGGGTATTCAGATTTACTCTGAAAAACGGCGAGCAGGTTACCATAGAGGGTCTGCCCATCGACATGCCCTACACGGTGGCGGAGGATCTGACAGATGACGAGGCTTTGACCTACCGCACCAAGGTGAGCGTGGACGGCGACGAGGCACAGCTGACGCTCTCCCGCGACGGTACCGTGGGCTCCATCGTAAGCGGGACGGAGCCGAAGACATATACATCCACCGTTGCCTTCAGCAACAGCCGCATGGACATCGTGTGCAAGATCACCAACGTCAACCGGCAGTTGCTGTACTACAGGGCGGGCAATGATCTGGTGCCCTGCGTCTACGACAAACTGAAGGACGCCTTTGACCGGGTCAACGCGGGCGGTCTGCGCACGGCTCAGGACGGCTCCGCCTCCGGTACCTTCCGCATTGAGATGGTGGTGCCGGAGTACACCATGGAAGGGCCGGTTACGCTGAACAGCGGCAAGACGGTGATCCTCTCTACGGCGCTGACGTCAGATGATGATAGATACCCCTACAACGACGGCAATGACGACGGCGCGGGCAACGTGGCCGTGGTATACCGCGGCTTCGACGGCGGCGCCATGATCGTGGACAGGGGCGCCCTGACCGTCGACAAGATCATACTGGACGGCTGCAGCACCCCGCCACAGGCCGCGGAAGGCGAAACGCAGCTGGAGCGGCGGGTCGCTTCCGGCAACGGCGGCATCATTCGGGTGGACAACAGCGTGAAGCTGATCGTGAACGCTGATGCCGTGCTGCGCAATTCCGCTGTGGAAGACACCGTGGCGGCCGATGAAATCACCGCGATTCCGGGCCTCGGAGGCGCCATCTGGCTAAAGGCCGGTTCGCGGTCGCAGCTGGTGATGAACGGTGCCATCGAAAACTGCTCCGCCTCCGAAGGTGGCGGCGTATACGCGGAGGATGGCTTCAAGACCATCAACATGGCCGGCAGCATAAAGAACTGCGAGGCGACCGCGGGCAACGGCGGCGCGATTTACGCGGGCACAAGTACAAACGCGAATGGCATCACTCTGAACAGCGGCGTCGCGATGCAGGGCAACAGCGCTGCGGGCAACGGCGGCGCCATCGCCTCGAAGACCGGCGTGAAGATGAATGCGGGCGATATCGGCGGCGCCGGCGCGAACGAAGGCAACAGCGCTGTGGGCAACGGCGGCGGCATCTGGCTGGATGCCGGGGCTGCGTTTACCATGTCCTCGGGCGCGATCAGCGGCAACACCGCATTGAACGGCGGCGGCTTGTATACTCGGGGCAGCACGACCATCAAGGGTGGCGAATTCAGCGGGAATAAGGCGATCGCGGTCACCGCGGGCGAGGGCGACGGACAAACCACCGTTGGCGGGTTGGGCGGTGCGCTGTATGCCGCGGAGGGCGCTGCGCTCACCATATCAAGCGCTGCTGCAAGCTTCAGCGAAAATACCGCCCGCATCGGCGGCGCGGTGTATCACGGCGGAAGCAGGATGACGATGAGCAAGGGCAGCATGACCGGCAACAGCGCGACCGAGGCCGGTGGCGCGGTGTATCTGGCGGACGGCAAAACCCTTACCATGTCGGGTGGCAGCGTCACCGGCAACAGCTCTCCTAAGGGCGCGATCGCTTCTGGCACGGGGAGCGTGCTCACCTTCTCTGGCAACGCCGTCGTCAGGGACAACACGGGCGTTTCCGCGGGCTCCGAAGCCTCGGCTCCCATGAACGTCTACCTGAACTATGACAGGAATGACATGATCCGCACCGACGGCCTGGGCAGCGGAGCCAACATCGGCGTGTATGTAGCGGACGGCGAGCCCGAGACAGCGGAGGACGGTATGGCGTCGGCCACGCCCATCTATGACGACCATGGCATTCCCGGCAGGATCTTTGCCGTGTATACCGGAACGGGAGCGCCGGGTAACGGCGCGAGGCTGAACAAGTTCGTTAACGACAGGCTGTATCCGGATAACCGGGTGTTTACAGGAACCAAAACCACACTGACGGGCGCGGCGGGTGACCAGATCCCCGGGGAAAGTACCGACGCAGGCACTTACTATGTCGTGTGGCCGGGCAAGAACCTGAAGCTAAAAGTTCGCCAGATAGATGACCAGGGCCAGGCCACCGACCAGCCGGTCAGCGGGGCGCGGTTTACGCTGAAGGCCCTTGACGAGCCCACGGACGATGGCGATTATTCGCAGGTCTGGTCCGGAACCAGCGATTCCAGGGGCGTCGTAACAATCCCCTGGGGCGTCACGCAGTCCGAAGGCGGCAATAAGGCCACCTTCCTGCCGGGCAGCCAATATCGGCTGGAGGAGATGGCTTCCGCCGGCAGCGCCGTCAGGCCCGCGGGCGCCTGGACGGTGACCGTCGGCAGGGACAACAGCCTTACGTGGTCGTATACGTCTTCCGATGCGGAGGCCGTCAACCGGATCCTCACCATTGATACGTCCCAGGTCCATTATCTCGGCGACGAGGTGGATGTCCATAACGACGTAGAGCCTACGATTACCTATGATCCAAACGGCGACGATAGCAAGCCCGCCAGGTTGTCCAAGCTGGGCGATAACGAGACGCGCGAGAAAGCGGTGGAATTCAAACCCGACGAGACGAGCCATGCCTATGAGGTGGATGAGACAAATCCGACGCGACCGAGCAATGTGTTCAGAATCTGGGCCACGCTGCGGGAAAAGCCGGCGATTGATAATGAGGCGGCGCTGACCGATGAAGCGCTGAAGCAGGCTCAGGCGGAAAAGGGCTACTATGAATACGCGCAGGGGCAGGAAATCACCTTCTATCGCCGCTTCATTGCTCAGAGTGAACAAAATCCCGACGATCCCGCCGTCAAGTATGGCGACGGGAAGTCGGGAGGCGATATGACCCTCTATGCCCAGTGGGAGCCGGTGGTGTGCAAGATCACCGACGTTTCGGATCGCTTGCTGTATGTGGACGGCAATCCAGCCGTGTACATGAGCCTGAAGGACGCTTTCGATGACTTCAACAATAAGAACTTCACCGTTGCGCCAAACGGCAGCAAGGGCACGCCGAGAAAGATCAAGATGCTGGTGGAAGAGTACGCCATGACCGAGCCGGTCGTGCTGGCCAACCGCAAAACGGCCATACTGACCACCGCGCTGAACGACAAGGATCCGAACTACCCCGGGCCGTCAAAGATTTGCACCATCAAGCGTGGCTCGGTGGCAGGCAGCATGATCACGGATATGTTCAACCTGACGCTGACCAACATCATACTGGACGGCGGCAGTGAGGAGACTTCGTCCGTTACCGTTGATGGCGACGGCGGCATCGTCAGTGTGGACAACAGCTACGCCGTGCTCAAGGTGAGCAGCGACGCGACGCTGAAGAATTCCACAGTGTCCGGAAACGGCGGCGCGGTGTACGGCGCAGCCAACACCACCATTACCGTAAACGGCGGCAGCATCATCAACTGCTCTGCGACCAATGGCGGCGCGGTGTTCGGCGTGGCGAACAGCACGATCAACCTGAGTGGCGGCAGCATCACCGACTGTACGGCGACCAACGGCGGCGCGGTGTACGGCGAGGGCAAGGTGAACCTCTTCGGCGGCACCGTAAAGAGCAATACCGCGGCGGAAAACGGCGGCGGCTTGTATTTGAGCGAGGACGGCACGCTGACCGTGTCCCGCGGCACCGTTGGCGCGGAAAACGAGGCTAACACTGCAAAGAACGGCGGCGGCATCTATGCGGCGGGCAACGTGACCATGTCCGGCGGCACCGTACAGGGCAATACCGCGACGGAAAACGGCGGCGGCTTGTATCTGAGCGAGGACGGCACGCTGACCGTATCCGGCGGCACCGTACAGGGCAATACCGCGACGGAAAACGGCGGCGGCATCTATGCGGCGGGCAGCGTGACCATGTCCGGCGGCACCGTACAGAACAATACCGCGACGGAAAACGGCGGCGGCTTGTATCTGAGCGAGGACGGCACGCTGACCGTATCCGGCGGCACCGTTGGCGCGGAAAATGAGGCTAACACTGCAAAGAACGGCGGCGGCGTCTATGCGGCGGGCAACGTGACCATGTCCGGCGGCACCGTACAGAACAATACCGCGACGGAAAACGGCGGCGGTATCTATGCCGCTGGGACCGTTAACATCACCGGCGGCAGCATATCTGCAAACAGCGCTGTGGATGGAGCGGGCGTCTATCTCGATTCGACGGCGACGTTCAGCATGTCCAAGACTGGCAATGGGATTACTGCTATCAGCAACAACATAGCCAGTGGCAACGGCGGCGGCATCTATCACGACGGCGAGGCGGACGCGGCGGCTACGCAAACCGCCGACGCGGTGACGGGCTGCGCCATATCCGGCGGCGACATCACCGGCAACAGTGCAAACGGCAAGGGCGGCGGCGTGTACGTGGCCGACGGCAAGACCTTCAACCTGTCCGGCGGTTCGATTACCGGCAATAGCGCCAGCGGCAGCGACGGCGGCGCGATCAACGTGGGCGGAAACGGCGCAAGGCTAATGTTCTCCGGCAGCCCGGTGGTGTTCAACAACCTGGACAGTGCCGCAAATGGTCAGCAGAAGAACGTGGTACTCAGCGAGGATTCCACCGACGTGATCAACACTGCCAAGGACGGTCTTACCGGTGGCGTCATCGGCGTGTATGTGATCGACGGAGAGAATTACTTCGACAAGCACGGCGTGTACGACAAGCCCTTCGGCAACTTCACACAAGATACGAGCAACGGTCAGAATGTTAATGCCTTTGTCAACGACCGGGCGCTGGCGTTGTACGGCGTGAAGAAAGACGATACGCGGATCTACTGGATGAACGTGGTGTGTAAGCTGACGGACGACAGCAATGTCCTGTTGTATCAGAAGAAGACAATAGGCGGCGTCGACGTCTACGCGCCTGCGGTATACCGCACAGTGGCGGATGGTTTTACGGATGCGGCGAAGGAACTGTACAGGAAGACTGAAACGAACAGCTATGAAGCATACGCCATTGAGAATGCTATTCAGCTGAAGATGCTGCAGGACTATGAGCTGAAAAGCACTGAGGTCATCGCCTTCAGCCAGAACCGGAAGCTGACCTTCACCACGGCGGGGAAAACGCGGTCTGGTGATGATGTGTATATCTATATGCCGGCAGCGGACGTCGATACGTCGGAAGGCACAACGGATAAACGCGCAATCTGCGCCACCCTCACCCGGGCTCAGACTTCGGACTCCATGTTTACCTTCTCTACAGGCAATGAACTGACGGTAAAAGATCTAATCTTCGATGGCGGTCAGCCAATGACGGAAGGAAACGTCGACGGCGGTGGGTTCAACCTGACCAATGTCACCTCTGCCAGCTTCAACAACGTTACGATGACGCGCCTGAACGCCATTGGCAACGGCGGCGCTGTCTATGTGGGCGCGGGAACGCTGTCCTTGAGCGATACTTCCGCGATACAAAACTGCTCCGCGACCAATGGCGGCGCGGTGTACGTGGCGGCGAACGCGACTCTGAACATGACCGGCGGCACCATTACTGGCAACACAGCCGCTACGGCAGGCGCAGGCATCTACCTGGCCGAGGGCTCGGCGTTGAAGCTGTCGGGCAATCCGAATTTCGGCGGCACCGATCTGTACAAATCGGGAGATACCATTCCCACAGGGAAAGAAGTGGGCGATATCAAGGGCGTTGACGGCAACTTTGTGAATGGTACTTTGACGAACGCTTACAATGGATTGAAAGACTACGCCAAGCGCCGTCAGGACATCTATCTGCAGGGGTATTCCACAGACGGCTCCGCGGCGATGTCCATCGTCGTGACCGGCGCGATCACCTCCGGCGACGGCTCCATCTGGGTATGGGCCGAGGCGCAGGAGCACTACAAGATGCTCAAGCAGTTCGCGGTATTCGACAGCGAGACGGTGAAGACAAACCTGAAGACCGCGGGAACCCTGGAAAGCACGATGAAGGCCTTCCGAAACGCCCGGCCAGACGCCGAAACCGAGTGCGGCAGCGACTATCTGACCGGTCAGGATGGCAATGACATCGGCGAATGGAAGTGCATCTACTGGACCGGCGGCTTCGACTTCACGTTCATGAAGATCGACGGCTTTGGCGACCCGCTGCCCGGCGCGACGTTCACGCTGTACACCGACCCCGGATGTGCGGACGCGACGGCGCTGAAGAAGAGCGACGGCACGCCCGTGAGCGCGACTTCCGCGGACGAAACAGAAATCCTGGGCGATGGTACGCCGAAGTATGTGGACGATGACGGCAATCCGCTGCCGAGGGGAATCGTATACTTTGCCAAGCTCGCGCCGAAGGCGGACGGATACTATTATATGAAGGAGACCGCTGCGCCCACGGGCTACACGGCGCGCGGTACGGTCTACCGGGTGCAGATCGCCGCGGACGGCACGGCGACCATGAAGGTCAGGCCCGCGACAGCGACGACGAATATCGCCGTTGATTACAGCGTAGAGGCCTTCAAGGTGCAGATCCCGGCAACGGGCACCGTGCCCGCGCACGACCAGTACAGGATCGTGAACCTGCCCGAAGCGGACCGCAAGGTCATGCTGCGCAAGGTGGATTCCGGTACGGATAAAGCGCCGCTGCAGGGCGCGAAATTCGATCTGCTGGATTACGACCTGATGCCGCACAACTTCGGCACCGGCGCGGTATCGGACTACATGCAAACCTCAGATTCCGAGGGCGTGTTCTTCATCGGCAGGCTGCCGCTGGGCAAGTATTACCTGCATGAGACGAAAACGCCCGATGGCTACAAGACGCTCAGCGGAACTGATGAGAACTGGTTCGAACTCATTGTGGATGAAGATGGAGCGCACGAACCGACCCCGTTGACGTCCTCACCTGAGAACGCAACCCCATCGTCCGGCGGCAGCAACCCGTAAGCGCGCAAACGCGGCATGCACAGAGGAGGTGACGGCGCGATGAGCGCGATTCAAAACAAGTTAAATTCCAAGCGGGGCGCGTCCATCACCTTCGCGCTGCTGCTGTTCCTGGTGTGCGCCGTGGTCAGCAGCGTGGTGATTGTGGCGGCTACAGCCTCCGCGGGCCGCGTCAGCGGCGTGAAGGAGACGGACCAACGCTATTATGCCGCGGTTGCGGCGGCGAAGCGGTTGCAGACCATCTTTGTGGGCGACGGCAAACAACAAGTCGAAGTGAAGTATAACGGCACAACGAAGGATAAGAGTTCGGCTACATTCGCTGTAACGCCCGCCACCAGCACATTTCAGTTGTTGAAGGACTACAGCTTCTATCTTCTGACACAGACCATGCCCTACACGGGCACGGAAATTGAGATAGAGAACGGCAGCGCGACGGACTATGCCTGCAAAGTAACGCCGAAGCTGGACGGCGGCCTTCTGACCTTCACCATCAGCGTCGATGGCGGTACAAACATCAACTCTGGCACCTATACGATGGAGATCGTGTTCGCGTCGAACGTGAAGCGGCTCAACGATGGAAGCAGCACCACCGAGGAGAAGGCGACCGTTTCGTGGAAGCTGCACAGCCTGAGGAAGGGCCGGGCGACGAAAACATCGTGAGATAGAAAAGGACGGTTGAATATGAAAAAGCGGATTCTGAAAAAGCTCCGCGCCAAGGCCGGCGAGACCCTTGCCGAGACGCTGATTGCCCTGCTGATTTCCGCGCTGGCGCTGATGATGCTGGCCGGCGCGATCACCGCCGCGTCCAACGTGCTCAGCAAGAGTAAGAATTCGATGAATACCTATAATACGGAGACGTTGAGCGGCGTGATCGGAGCATGGGAAACCGCGGCTTCGACAGTGTTGAAGTGATCGTGACATTGAACACTGTTCCGCACAACATCGGGCGAGGTGAAGCGACATGAGAGCCAAAAAGAGAATCCGGAGCCGGAAGGGCTTTACGCTGGCGGAGACGCTGCTGGCCGTGCTGATCCTGTTGCTGGTTTCTTCGATTGTCGCGGCGGGTATGCCGGCGGTGAAGCAGGCCTATGAAAAGGTGGTGCTGGCCAGCAACGCTGAACTGATGCTCTCTACGGCGGTCGCCACGCTGCGCGACGAGCTGGGGACGGCGTGGGATGTTCAGGAGGTTGCGGACGGCGTTACCTACTTCAGCGCCGACACGACAAACAGATCGAAGCTCTATGTCGAAAGCGGCACGATCAAATTGTATGAGTATTCGGAAACCACGGCCGCCGAGGATCTGCTGGGCATCACGAAAAAGGCGAGCGCAGAGCGTGAATTGGTATACCACGCAAAGGACGACACAGCGCTGAAGCTGGTCTGCGAAAGCATCGTTCCGGGTACCGGTGAGAATAAGAATACCGTGGTGGTTTCCGGGCTCTGCGTGAAAAACAAGGACAACGTTGTGGCGCAGTGGGGCGGCAAGACGGCCGCCGACCTGGTCATCCCGGTCTTCTCCACGCGGGATGAAGATTAAATGACGACCATTGCAACCGGACAAGGCCAATCATCGGGTGGTGTATAGAATGCAGAGAAAACGCAATAATCGCGGTTTTACCATGGCGGAAATGCTGATCGTGGTGGCAGTCATCATGGTCCTCAGCGGCGTCGGCTTTATCGCCGTGCAGGCGCATCAGAAATCGATGTCTCAGCTCGAGGCGGATGCCATTGCGAAGGAGATATTTATTGCCGCGCAAAACCATCTGACGATGGCGGAGAGCCAAGGGTACATGGGAGACACCGTCAATTTCGGCACTGACGCTACAACAGAACGTGCGGGCACGGGTGAAACGGAGGGGGGAACCGCTGACACGAGCGGGTCCCAACAGCCCGTATATCGCTTCGACGTGCCCGGATCCAGCTTTGACAGCTCATCCGTACTGGGGCTCATGCTGCCATTCGGTTCCATCGATGAAACCATACGAACCAACGGCAATTACGTGATCTACTATCAGGCGAATCCCGCGCGGGTGCTGGATGTATTTTACGGCGCAAAGAATGGTCGCTATGCGGCGAATCCCGTGGGAGGAAGCTACAGCACCCTGTTGGACACCAGCAAAAACCATAGCGACAAAGTCGTCCTCGGCTGGTATGGCGGCGCGGAAACGCAGGAAAGCGGCGTACAGCTGAACGCCCCGGTCATTACCGTTGAGAACGCCGAGCGGCTCACGGTGACGGTGGACGCGTCCAAGGTCAATGTGGACGATACGAAAACCGGAACAGACAAGTCGATCATCGGCGCAACCGACCTGTCGCTGAAGCTGTTCATCACCAACGCGGATGAAACGGCCATGGCGGCCATTCCGATCAGCGTGTATACGGCAAAGCGCGCGGGCGGTTCATTGGATGACAGTAATGCGCGCGTCTCAGAGGTAAACACAACTGCCGTTGGAACCGACACACAGGGGAGCGCGGTGAGTCCGGCGAGCAATGGGAAGGTGTATAGCGTCGTGCTGGACGACATCACGACCGCGAACATGCACTTTGCCGATATCAACGGCGATACCACAATCGATAAGCTGGAGAAAGGCGTTCCATTCAAGCCGGGCGAGGACATTACCGTGTACGCCGTGGCCTACAGCAATACGACGCTGTGCAGCATTGTGTACAGCAACGCCATTACCGTGAACAGCCTGTTCGCCGATTGCCATGTGGATAATGCCGCGACCAACACGCCGCTGACGGCTTACATCGCCAACTTCCGCCATCTGGAGAACCTGGACGGCGCGGTTTCCGGCCTGCGGTATAAAGGTGCGGATAACAGCTGGGGCACTGTGGACGTCGTCGCGGCGCGGCAGATCGAGGATTTGGGCGCGATCACGACCACCGAGTCTGAGGGCGTGGCGCCGACCACTGCGCCCACGCCCACCGCGACGCCCGCGACGACGGCGGCTCCCGGTTCGGGCGCGGATGCGCCGGAGGACTTGAGCTGGACGGGCTTCGTCAACGCGATCAAGAAGGCGAACAATACCACTACCGTACAGGTCTATACGCTGGCCAATACTGCCGCGACTGCCTCGGCGGATGGGAAATACCGCCCCGTCAGTCCGGACTACGCGCTGACCTACAACGGCGGGTATGATGTCGTCGAAGGGGCCAAAACCGTCCATAAGGCACATATCATCACCAACGTCTCCGCCAGCGACACCGGCGCGGCGGGCCTGTTCGGCGCGCCGACCTTGGCACTGACCGTGTCCGACCTGGTGCTGTACGACTTTGAGATTTCCGGCGATAACGCCGGCACACTGGCGGGCACGCTGCCCGCGGGTTCGTCGGTGACGAACGTGCTGGCTTATCATGGCGAGATCAAGGACGCGACCGATAAGCGGGGGAGCGTCACCGGCACCGGCAACGCCGGCGGCCTGGTGGGCAGCTTTGCCGCGGGAAACGATAGCGATGTCAGCGCTGTATCCCAGAGCGCCGCGGCGATGCTCGTGTCCTCGACCGGCACGGAAGCGACGGTCAGCGTCGGCGGCCTGATCGGCTCGGCGGCGAACGTCACCGTGACCGACAGCTATTCCGGCGGGCATACGGTGACCGGCACCGGCAAGTATTCGACCACAGAATATAACGTCACCGCGGCCTCCGGCAACGCCGGCGGCCTGATCGGCGCGGCCTCCGGTACGACCTCGGTGAATTACTGCTATTCCACTTGCTCCGCAAGCGGCACTGTCGCGGGCAGCCTGATCGGCGCGGCGAGCGGCGACGCCATTGCCGCCTCGTACAGCTATGCCGTGGGCAAGACCTCCGGCAACGATGCCTTCCTGGGCAGCGGCAGCTTGAGTGGTCTGACGATTACGGTTTTCGATCATGTCCACGCCGTCGACATGGACAACGAAGACCTGATGATGCTGGAAACGCTGAAAACCGGCGAAGGCGCGGATCCCACATGGAAGAAACGCGCCGAGACCGCGCCCTATGACACCGCGCTGAGCGAGAAGAAATACCCCTTCCCCACGGTGAACCAGCTCCATTATATAGAGGCGACCAAAATAGAGATAACCTATTCCGAACCGCCGACTCAGCCAATCCAGCTGACCACGCACTATGGTGACTGGGAGGAAATCAAGCTGCTGACCGATGAGAATCTGGCGCTGATCAACGCCGAACGCCTGTCGGCGAAGATCACGATGCCCAGGGATCAGATCGTAGATGGCGGCGTGATTACGATGCTGATCCGCGGCGAGACCAGCCATCCCATTATTGATGCTACCAACGACGCTTATGACAAGACAAAGGACGCCTACCTGGTGCTCATGGTGACGAAACCGGCCAGCGAGGATGGGGAATATACGCTGTCCCTGTCCCCGGATTCCGTGGTGCCGGGTGTTGAAGCGGGCAAATTGCAGGAATGGTTTGCCAAGCTGAAGAAGGCGGGCGTGGGTGTTCAGGTCCCCGCTTCCGACGATGCCGAGATCGAACTGAATCTGGACGACATCACCGCGCCGGGCAGTCACTTCGCCCAGCTGTTTACGACGTTCATACCGGGCGAGAATATCTCCGTCGCGGTCAAGGGCGGCGTGGTCGCTTCGGACAAACTGAACGCGATGGTGAAATCGGTTATGGCTCATGAGACCCTGAACAGCATCACCAAGACCGTCACCACCGAGGTCGGAGGCAGCAGCCAGAGCAAAACGGTGACCGTGGCCGCCAGAACCAACAGCCTGTTCGCGGACCCCAAGCGGGGCGCCATTGTGGACGGCACGGATGTGAGCATAGCCACGACAGCCAGCGCTTCCATCGCCAACTTCCGCCATTTGGAGAACCTGGACAACGCGATCTCCGGCGTGAACGCGGCTACGGCGACGTTGAAATTCACCCAGGCGAAGCAGATCGTTGATCTCAGTAAGGACTGGACCCTGCCGGACGGCACGATGAAAAACCTGAGCTGGCCGGGCTTCATCGCCGGGATCTACAATGGCGGTACCTACGCGGCGCCTGTTGACAACCCGGAGCCAATCCAGGTCTATCGGCTCGCGGACACCGATAAGCAGCCAACCGGGGACGGCTGCTTCCTGCCGGTAAACGTGGCCGGGCTGACCTACGACGGCGGCTATACGGGTACCGACGGCGTCCTGAAGGCCCACAGCATCACCGGCGTTAGAGTGAATACCGACGGGAATGCCGGTCTGTTCGGCACGCTGGAATCGGGCAGCTCGGGCAGCACCAGCTCGGTTTCCAACCTGGAGCTGATCGACTTCAGCATCACGTCGACGAGTGGCAATGCCGGCGCGCTGGCGGGTGTTAGCAACGGTGCGACGATTGCCAATGTGCTGGCCTATAATACAACCAAAGCGGACGGCGAGGGACATATAGGCGACGCCATGACGCCCACTATCACCGCTGTCAGCAGCGCGGGTGGCCTGGTCGGCAACATGACCGGCGGCAGCGTCACCCAGAGCGCCGCGGCGCTGGTTGTCAAGAGCACCAGTGGAAGCGCCGGCGGCCTGATCGGCACCATGACCGGCGGCACGGTGACGGGCAGCTATTCCGGCGGACACACGTCGGGCGGCGCGTATACCAACGACTATAACGTCATTGCCGTAATCAACGCCGGCGGCCTGATCGGCGCGGCCTCCGGTTCGGTCACGGTGGATTTCTGCTATTCCACCTGCTCCGCCAGCGGTACGACCGCGGGCAGCCTGATCGGCGCGGCGGGTGAGAATACCGTCAAGGTTTCTCACAGCTATGCCGTGGGCAAGACCTCCGGCACCCAGACCTTCCTGGGCAGCGGAAGCCTGTTGGATCGCACAGGGGCGGATTACGATTTTGTGTACGCCGTCGATATGGACAATGACGACCTGCTGATACCCGCGACCAAGGGCGATTCTGACCCCGATTGGAAGGTCCGCTCGGGCGCGGTGCACTATGATTCATCGCTGGCCAATCAGTACATCTATCCCACGGTGAAGCAGCTGTATCAGATCGCGAGCGCCGCTTTGCCAGAGTCTCAATCGGCGCAATTTGCCACGCACTACGGCGACTGGGGCAAGCTCCCGCAGCTCGACGTGGACCTGGAGCTGATCAACCGCGAGCGCCTGTCGGCGAAGATCACGCTGCCGGCGGCACAGATCGCGGACGGCGGCAAGATCACAATGCTGATCCACGGCGATAGCACCAATGCAGCGGCGAAGGATGCCTTGCTGGTGTTCAAGGTGACAAAGCCGGCCACCGAAGGAGGAACGTATACGCTGTCCCTGTCGCCCGAATCCAAGGTGCCGGACGCTGCCGGAACGGCCATAGGCTCCACGGATCTGGCAACATGGTTCGGGAAGGTGAAAAAGACAGAAACGGGGATTGAGATCACCGGCACGGGCGAAACTGCCGTCGCGGCCATTGAGCTGAACCTGGACGACATCACGGCGGCGGGCAGGCATTTCACCAATCTGTTCCCGCAGCTCACGCCGGGCGAAAACATCACCGCCGCGGTCAAGGGCGGCGTGATCGACCAGACGAAGCTGGAAACGATTGCGAAGGGCGCTGAAACGAACTGGAAGGTGACCAACGAGGGGATTGAATACGTGATCGCCGCCCGCACCAACAGCCTGTTCGCCGACCCGAAGACCGCGACTTACCCCGATGGCACCGACCTGTCCGCATCGACAGGAGCCTGTGTATCCATCGCCAACTTCCGCCATCTGGAGAACCTGGACGCGACCATCTCCAACCTGGCCAGCAGCCTGTCGATCACCAAGGCCGTTCAGATCGCGGATTTGAGCGACAAAGCGGCCACCGAAACAACCTCCGCGGAACTGTTGAGCTGGACGGGCTTTGTCTCGGCGGTCGCGAAAAAGAATGATGCGGGGGTCCAACAGAAGATCAGGGTCTACAAGCATACGGACGCCGAGGATACCACCGGGACGACCTGGGACGACTGCTTCCTGCCGGTCAACCCGGCTGTCATCGAGTACGATGGCAAGGGCCACACCATCACCGGCGTCGTGGTCAATACCGCGGGCAACGCGGGCCTGTTCGGCACGCTGACCAGCAAGGCTTCCAACCTGGAGCTGATCGACTTCAGCATTACGTCCACCGGCGGCAATGCCGGCGCGCTGGCGGGCGTCAACAGCGGCGCGAGTATCACCAACGTGCTGGCGCGCAACAGCGCGGAGAAGGACAACACCACAACGCCCACCGTCACCGCTGCCAGCAGCGCCGGCGGCCTGGTCGGCAGCATGTCTGACGGCAGTGTCACCCACTGCGCCGCGGCGCTGGTGGTCAACAGCACCGGCGGCGATGCGGGCGGCCTGATCGGCAAAGCGACCGGCGGCACGGTGTCGGGCAGCTATTCCGGCGGGCACACGTCGGGCGGCGCGTATTCCACAACGGCCTTCAACGTCACCGCCACCGGCAGCGCCGGCGGCCTGATCGGCGACGCCGGTTCCGCCACGGTCACCAACTGCTATTCCACCTGCTCCGCCACCGGCGCGACCGCGGGCGGCCTGGTGGGCACGGCCAGCGGCACATTGACCAACTGTTACGCCACCGGCCTGGTCAACGGCTCGACAAAGCAAGGCGCGTTCGCCGGCTCGATCGGCACGGCTTCCGGCTGCCTCTACTTCGAGGCCGTCAACCCGGGGATGTCCGCGGTAGGCAGTGGCGACGGTCAGAACATTACCGAGTTCGACGCCGATCTGAAGACCTACCATGATTTCGTCGGCGCGGGAACGACCTGGTCGAAGGCAAATGCTTATGATAGTAAGCTGATAAAGGATTACGGACAGTCCTTCAACCTGAGAACAGTCAGCCAGATCGGGACGACGGTGAAGCAGAAGGACGATGTGAATTCCACACTCTTCGTCGCCACCCACTACGGCGACTGGCCGATGCCGGGTATACTGGTGAACAACACCAAAAACGGAGGATAATGGCGAAAGAGGAGCCCCCTCTCCGCCCTGCGGGCACCTCTTCCGGGGGCCTGCCGGCCCGGCCTCGCTGAAAACAGTCCACTGGACTGTTTTCCGGGCGCTGCGGCCCCCCTCACGGGGGCGAGGCAAGGGGATAGAACGGGATTCGAGGATAGTGTACCCGCGCGCGGCAGCCTTGGCTCGCCCCGGTGACGGGATAGCGCAGAGTTCGAGGTTAGCGCACCTACGCGGCAGCCTTGGCTCGCCCCGGTGACGGGATAGCGC
>JAFYBB010000079.1 GCA_017540445.1 Clostridia bacterium
CGTCATGCTTCCACCGGGGCGGCCCTTACACGCTCTGCTCGTACCGGCTGATGCTCTGAGCGGTGGCGGCATAGCGCTCGGCGATGGCCTGCAGCTTGGCCCGCACCTCGTCGTCCGACAGCTTGCGGGGGTTGCCGGGGCGGAATTCCTCGGTGATCTCGTCCGCCGCGCCAGCCAGGTTGTCCAGGCCCAGGTTGGCGCAGACGCCCTTCATGGCGTGGGCACTCTCAAACAGCGCCGTCGCGTCCATCGACTGGCCGGCCTTCTCCAGCATCTCGCCCACGTTGCTGCTCTTCAGCTTGCGGATGTACTTGTCGATGAGCCGGTCGGACTTCATCACCCGAATCGCCTGATCGTAGTTCCCGCCGATGGCGTCATACAATTCCCGTATCGTCATCTCTCATTACTCCCTTGCGATTGATATTTCCTTTTTGATCAGTTCCTCAAATTCCTCCGGCGGCAGCGGCCGGGAGAAATAATAACCCTGTACGATGTCGCACCCGGCTTCCCGCAGCATCTCCAGCTGGCGCCCGGTCTCCACGCCCTCGGCCACCACGGGCACGTTCAGGTACCGGGCGATGTCCAGCACCACCCCGACCAGGCGATAATCCTTTTCGCTGTGCTCGATGTTGCGCACGAAGGCCATGTCCATCTTCAATACGTCGATGGGCAGCGACGAGAGCATGTTCAGCGACGAATAGCCGGAGCCGAAGTCGTCCATCTCGATCTCGAAGCCGTCGTCGCGCAGGCGCTGGATCAGCTCGATCATCTGATTCGCGTTCTCGGTATAGGCGGACTCGGTGACCTCCAGCTTCAGCGCGCTGTAGTCCAGCCCGTTGGTTTCCACGAGGCCCCGCAGCGTGTCCTCCAGCCCCGGCTTGAACATGTCCACCCGGGACAGGTTCACCGACACCGGCACCGTCACGCCGAACTGCTCGCGCCACCGGGCGATCTGACCGGCGGCCTCGGCCCAGACGAAGTTGTCCACCACGCTGATCTGGCCGCTGCTCTCAAACAGCGGCACGAAGCTGCCCGGGGAGATCATGCCCAGCTCCGGGTGCTTCCAGCGGATCAGCGCCTCGGCGCTGGACAGCCTGGGCGGGTCGCACTGCACGTTGTACTTGGGCTGGTAGTAGACGCACAGCTCCCTGTCCTCCACGGCCCGGCGCAGGTCGTTCAGCAGGCGCTGGTTCAGCATCTCCCGATTGTGCATCTGCTCGTCGTAGACCACCAGCCGCGACTGGTTGTCGCCCCGCACCATGTTGCAGGCGGCGCGGGCGCGGTCGAACAGCTGCAGCGGCTCGACCCCCTCCTGCCAGGGCATGACGCCCATGCGCAGGCGGATGTTGGCGTTGTCCGACATCGTGTTCACCCGCTCCTGGAACCGGCTCAAAAGGCCTGCGTAGTCGGCCTGGGGCCTGCAGTAGAGGTTGAAGCGGTCCCCCTCGATGCGGCTGCCGATGCCCTGATCCTTCCCCAGGAAGTCGCGGATGGCATTGCCCAGCTCGTGCAGCACGTTGTCGCCGAACTCGCGGCCGTTCAGTTCGTTGATGGAGTGGAAGTTCTCGATGTTCATCACGACGGCGTCCATGTGCCATTCCGGGTGAAACCGGTAGAGCCGGTTGGCGTACTCAAAGAAGAAGTTGCGGCTGTACAGCATGGTGACCCGGTCGTGCTCGGCCGCGGAGATCAGCTGCCGGCCCTCGCTGAGCTCGATGATGCGGCCCACGCGCGCGAGGATGACCTCGTGCATATCGAAGGGCTTGGTGATGAAGTCCGCTGCGCCCATCTGCAGCGCGCGCAGCTCCGCCGTCTTCTCGGCGGTCAGCACGATCACCGGGATCTGCTTGAGAAACTCGTTGCCGCGCACCCGCTCCAGGACCTGAAAGCCGTCGAGCTCCGGCATGATCAGGTCCAGCAGCACCACGGAGAGCCGGTCGCGGTACCGCTCGATCTGCTCCAGGGCTTCCCGTCCGTTGGAGGCATATATGATCTCGTAATCGTCCTCAAGGATCATGCCGAGCACGTCCCGGTTGATCTCCTGGTCGTCGACGACCAGCACCAGCTGAGGCGCTTTAAACTGCCTGGACAGGATCATTGCTTTTCCCCCCGGTCATAGCATTTGGTAGTATCGGTGATCGGCGCCGGCCGGTCATTGTCGGATCAGCTTGTCCAGCACCGCGTAGAGCTGATCGGCGTCCACGGGCTTGGGCATGTGGGCCTGCATGCCCGCCTCCAGCGAATGCTGTATGTCTTCCTCCAGCGTGTTCGCCGTCAGCGCGATGATCGGTATCGTCTTCGCGTCCGGGCGCTCCAGCGCGCGTATGGACCGGGTGGCCTCCAGGCCGTCCATCACCGGCATCCTCAGATCCATCAGTATCGCGTCGTAGTAGCCCGGCGGACACGCCCGGAACCGGTCGAGGGCGGCCTGGCCGTTCTCGGCCCGCTCGGACGCCACGCCCTCCAGCTCCAGCAGGTCGGCGACGATCTCGGCGTTCAGCTCGATGTCCTCGACGATCAGCACGCGCCTGCCGTCCAGCCCCGCGGGTGCCGCCTCGGGCGCCTCGGGCGCCTCGGTCTGGGGCGTGCTGACCACTTCCAGCGGGATCGTGACCACGAACTCGCTGCCCTCGCCCTTGCGGCTGGTGACGGCGATCATGCCGTTCATGCGGTCCAGCAGCTGCTTGGTGATCGCCATGCCCAGGCCGCTGCCGCCGTAGCGGGTCGTGGAGCTCGCGTCCTCGCGGGCGAAGGAATCAAACAGCCTCGGCAGGAAGGACTCGTCGATGCCGATGCCGGTGTCGCGGATCGTGAACCGCAGTATGCACCGGCCGTTGCGGCAGGGGGCCCGCTCCGTCGTGAAGAACACCGTGCCCGGGGCGGGCGTGTACTCCACGGCGTTTTCCAGTATGCACAGCAGCACCTGCTTGATGCGCTCGGGGTCGCCGATGTACGTGCCGCCGATGTCGCCGATCACCTCGTGCCTGTACTCCAGGCCGCTGTCGTCGCACTGCGACTGGGTCAGCACGTTCACCAGCTCCAGCATCTGCGACAGCGAGAACTCCTGCTGCCGTATGACCAGCTGGTCCGACTCGATCTGGCTCATGTCCAGCACGTCGTTGATCAGGCTCAGCAGGTGCTGGGCGCTGACCGAGATCTTCTCCAGGCGGTTGCGCGTGGTCGGATTGAGCGTCTCATCCTGCAGCGCGATGGCGTCCAGGCCGATGATGGCGTTCATCGGCGTGCGCATCTCGTGGCTCATGCTGGACAAAAAGCTGGACTTGACCTTGCTGCTGGCCTCCGCGGCCATCAGCCGGGCCTCCATCTGCTCGTTTTCC
>JAFYBB010000080.1 GCA_017540445.1 Clostridia bacterium
AAACACAAAAGCCTTCCCGCGATTGCGGGAAGGCTTTGGCGACGCGGAAGGGGCTCGAACCCTCGACCTCCAGCGTGACAGGCTGGCATTCTAACCAACTGAACTACCGCGCCATGGTGGGCCTTCAGGGATTTGAACCCCGGACCGATCGGTTATGAGCCGACTGCTCTAACCACTGAGCTAAAGGCCCTTAACCTTTATCCACGGCTATAAAATATGGCGACCTCTACGGGACTCGAACCCGTGTTACCGCCGTGAAAGGGCGGTGTCTTAACCGCTTGACCAAGAGGTCGCATGGTCGGGGTGACAGGATTCGAACCTGCGGCCCCATGCTCCCAAAGCACGTGCGCTACCAAACTGCGCCACACCCCGATTATGGAGGCCGTGCCTCACAAGCAAAAGATATTATACAGGAAAATCGAGGGGGTGTCAAGGGGGCGCGCGGGATTAACGGAAATGTAAAATGTAGGCCGCAATAAACCGTTGACGGGTGGAGCGTCCCTGTTCCAGCCGTCGATTGCACTTGCGCCGGGGGCTGATCTATGGTATGATATCAGCACAACAGTCTTCTGCTTTTGGGGCCCGGCGCGCGAACAGAGCATATGACAGGAAGAGGGTGATTCGGCAATGGAACCGAGCGCAAGCCGCCAGGCAAAGGATCATGTGTTTGTGGACATGTTCAACCAGCCAAAGTATTGCCTGGAATTGTTCAACGCCCTCCATCCTGAGGCGATGGATATCACGGAGGCCGATATCGAGAACATCTCCATCAGCCATGTGATCGTCGACAAGCCCTATAATGATCTGGGCTTTACGGTGAGAGGGAGACTGCTTGTGCTGGTTGAGGCACAATCCAGCTGGTCATACAATATCCTCATACGGCTCTTGCTGTACTTCGCTGACAGTCTTCTGGGCATCATAAAGGATCATGAGGAATGGGATGTTCATAATCACGCAAAGCTGCCCCTTCCCGTCCCTGAGTTTTATGTGATCTATACGGGAGACAAGAAGAACGTGCCACAGGTCATCAGCCTGAAGGAAGACTACTTCATGAACAGCACGGTTCCCCTCGACCTCAAAGCGCGCGTCATCAGCACCGAAGGCACAGGCGACATCATCGGCCAGTATATCATTTATACCCATGTGTTTGACCAACAGGTGCGGCAGCACGGGTATACTCGCAAAGCTGCGGAAGAGACCGTCAGAATCTGCAAGGACAGAGGCGCATTGAAGGAATACCTCGAAGCCCACGAGAAGGAGGTCATCAACAGCATGATCATGCTTTTTGAACAGGAAGAGTCCGTAAAGCGGTACGGAAAACGGAAACTCAACGAAGGCAAACTGTCCGCATACGCTGAAATGGTCTTCGACGGCACGCTGACGGTCGAGAAGGCCGCATCGAAGCTGAATATGACCGTGGAGCAGTTCAAAGAAGCGGTGGAAGCGCTGAAAGTAACGGCATAAATGCCGCTCGCCTACGCATCAGGCAGGCACACCTTGGTTCGCGCCCAAAGCGCCCCCTTGACATTGGACAGGGGGCGCTTTGTATGTTACAGCGCTCCCCTGTGGAACGTCTGTCAACAATCTGTGAATGATCTTTGAATTCTTCCCCCATTCCATTGTGATTTCCCGGGGCTTATGCTATAATGCAAGTCGATGTTCCGCGCTTGCGCGGCGAAGAAATGGAGGCAACGCATATGAATGTCAAAAAGCTGCTGTGCCTGGTGCTGGCGCTGACGGTGTGCCTGAGCGCGCTGGCGCTGGCCGAGGGCGACGATCTGCAGGCGAAGCTGGACGAGGCCAACGCGCGCATCGAGGCGCTTGAGGCCGAGGTGGAGCTGTACAGGCCCTATTACGAGCGGCAGATCGTGGCCGAGTACGGCGACGGCGGCATCGTCTGGCGCGACGACGCCATGAAGGAATACGAGGCCGCGGCCAGCTACTACGCCCAGAACGGCATGAGCATCGACGCCTATGCCGACAGCATCAAGAAGAGCATCCTCGAAATGCTGGTGCAGCAGGCGGTGCTGGACGCCAAGTCCGCCGAGCTGGGCCTGGACCAGATGACGGACGAGCAGCGCGCTGCCCTGGAGGCGGAGAGCGCCGCGAACTTCGAGACGTACATCGACACCTACAAGACCTACTTCGCCACCGAGGGCGCCAGCGACGAGGAGGCCCGGGAGCAGACCATCGCCGCGATGGCGGAATACGGCCTGACCCAGGAGTCGCTGCTGGAGCAGATGCTGAAGAGCTACGCGGACGAGCAGCTGCACACCTACGTGACCGGCGACGTGGCCGTGACCGACGAGGAGGTCCAGGCCAAATACGACGCCATGGTGGCCGACGACGAGAGCAGCTATGCCGGCAACGACGCCGACTACAACCGCGCCCGCAGCAGCGGCGCGACCATCGCCTGGAACCCGGAGGGCTACCGCGCGGTGAAGCACGTGCTGATCAAGTTTGACGACGAGCAGAACACCCAGTTCAACACGCTGGAGAATACCCTGAAGAGCCTGAACGACGAGCTGGCCGCGCTGGACAAGCCCGCCGAGGAGAAGGCCGAGGACGAGGACGACGCCGAGGCCGAGCCCACCGAGGCGCCCCGCAGCCGCGAGGAGATCCAGGCCGAGATCGGCCGCATCGGCGCGGAGAAGGAGGCCCTGTACAGCCAGCTGCTGCCCCAGGCCCAGCAGGTGATCGACGAGTTCAACGGCGGCGCCGACTTCGACAGCCTGATCGAAAAGTACAACGCGGACCCCGGCATGCAGAACGAGCCCACCGCCACCGAGGGCTACGCCGTGGCGGCCGACTCCACCACCTGGGACCCCGCCTTCACCGAGGGCGCCATGAGCATCGAGGCCGTGGGCCAGATCAGCGCGCCGGTGTACGGCATGTACGGCATCCACGTCATCTACTACCTGAAGGACATCACCCCCGGCCCGGTGCCCTTTGAGGACCTGGAGGAGACCGTGCGCGCCGACGCCCTCAGCGACAAGGTGGACCAGACCTACACCGACCAGGTCAACGCCTGGGTCGAGGAGGCCAATCCGGTGTACCATCTGGACCGGTTCTGATGATTTACAACATGCGCATCCGCCTGGCCCCCCAGGCGGATGCGTCATTATTGGAGGTTCCCATGCGCATACTGTTGATCGAGGACGAAAAGAACCTCTCGGCGGCCGTCTGCCGGCTGCTGCAGGGCGAGCGCTTTGTCGTGGACGCCGCGTACACCGGCCCGGACGGGCTGGACTGCGCGCTGTCCGGCGGCTACGACGCCATCATACTGGACGTGATGCTGCCCGGCATGGACGGCTTCACCGTGCTCAATCGGCTGCGGGGCGAAGGGGTGAAGACCCCGGTGATGATGCTGACCGCGCGGGGCGACCTGCAGGACCGTATCCGCGGGCTGGAGGGCGGCGCGGACTACTACCTGCCCAAGCCCTTCCAGATGGGCGAGCTCGTCGCCTGCCTGCGGGCCATCACCCGCCGGGGCGACAGCGCGCCGGTGATGGCGCTGGCCTTCGGCGGCGTGTCGCTGTCGGAGAAGGACGCGAAGCTGCAAAACGACGCCACCGGCCAGTCGGTGAAGCTGGGGGCCAAGGAGTACCAGCTGATGGAGGTGTTTTTGCGCAACCCCGGCCAGATTTTGCCCAAGGAGACGCTGATCGAGCGGGTCTGGGGCTATGACAGCGACGCCGAGTACAACAATTTGGAGGTCTACGTGTCGTTTTTGCGCAAGAAGCTGAGCTTCATCGGCGCGGGCGTGAAGCTGAAGGCCACCCGGGGCCTGGGGTATTCCCTGGAGGCGGAACGGTGATCGCGAAGCTGCGCCGGCGGCTGACGCTGCTGGTCATCGGCGTGATGGCGCTGGTGACGCTGGGCATCGTGCTGTCCATACGGCTGATCACGCTGCGCAACATCGACGCCACGGCGGCCCAGGCGCTGCAGGTACTCAGCGAGAACCGCGGCCAGCGGCCCCCCGCCGAGGACGGCGAGACGCCCCCGGAGAAGCCCGACGGCACGCCCGGCGAGACGCCCCCGGAGAAGCCTGACGGCACGCCGCCGCCGCTGCCGGAGGGCGAGGGGCGGCAGAAGCCGGGGCTGGAGATGTCCGGCGGCACCCTGGCCAGCCAGGCCAACGCCTACACGATCCGCCTGAACACCGAGGGCGAGGTGACGGGCTGGGACAGCGACCGCGCCGACCTGTACACCGACCGGCAGATCGCCGCCGTCGCCGAGGCCGCGCTGGCCTCGGGCGCTTCCACGGGCCGGGTGGACACCCAGTACTACGCCTTCGCCGAGGGCGAATCCCCCGACGGGCGGCTGCTGGTGGTGCTGGACGCGCGGCTGGAGTTCCAGTCCGCCGACCGCATGCTGCGCGCCACGGCGTTGGTGGCGTCGCTGGCGGGCGTGCTGCTCTGCGCCGGGGCCTACCTGCTGATCCGCAAGATGCTGCGGCCCGTGCAGGCCGCCTTCGAGCGTCAGAAGCAGTTCGTCTGGGACGCCAGCCACGAGTTCAAGACGCCGCTGGCCGTGATCTCCGCCAACGCCGAGGTGCTCAGCCGCGAGATCGGGCCAAACGAGTACCTGGGCTACATCCAGTCGGAGGTCCGCCGGGCCGATTCGCTGGTGCAGAGCCTTCTGACGCTGGCCCGCATGGACAAGGGCACGGTGGCGGCGGCGCTTACGCGCTTCAACCTCTCCGACGCGCTGCTGGGCGTGGCCTTGCCCTTTGAGAGCACCGTGTTCGAGGCCGGCCGGACGCTGGAGACCGACATCCCCGAGGGCATCTACTTAAAGGGCGACGAGGCCATGCTGCAGCAGCTGACCGTGATCCTGCTGAGCAACGCGCTGAAGTACTCCGACCCCGACGGGCTCATCCGGCTGTCGCTGGCGGCGAAGGGCCGCGGCGCGGTGATCACCGTGTACAACACCGGCCAGGGCATCGCCCCGGAGAACCTGGAGAAGATATTCGACCGCTTCTACCGCGAGGACGCCTCCCACAACAGCCAGGTCGCCGGCAACGGCCTGGGCCTCGCCATCGCCCGCACCATCGCCCAGGCCCACCGCGGCCGCATACAGGCCGAGAGCGTGCCCGGCGAGAGCGCGACGTTTACGGTCACGCTGCCGGGGTAGAGCGATGGGGAGAGTGGAGTGTGAAGAGTGGAGAGTGGAGAGTGGAGAGTG
>JAFYBB010000081.1 GCA_017540445.1 Clostridia bacterium
AGGTTAGTACATACGCGCGGCAGCCTTGGCTCGCCCCGGGAACGGGGAGAGCTGGCGCGAAGCGCCTGAGAGGGGTCTCTCTGGTTTGTCGTGTACGTGGATAAAGCTCATTCGGCGATTTGGCGGAAATCCGTTCGGCGAAATGGCAAAACTCCGCTCGGCGTGTTGGCAAAACAGACATGGGGCCGGGTCAAAGCGACGCGTCGCTTTGACCCGGCCCCATGTCCGTTCCCGCGCGCTCTGCGCTGTGCGCTACAGCGCGTCCACGATCGCGCCCAGCAAATCGTCAAAGGCGGTGAAGTGCTTCAGATCCGGGTTGTCCGCAATGATCTTCTCGGTGGAGCGGAACAGGAAGCCGGCCTTGCTGGCGCGGATCATCGCCAGGTCGTTGTAGCTGTCGCCGCAGGCGATGGTGTCAAAGCCCACCGACTGCAGCGCCTTCACGGTGGACAGCTTCGACTGGGCGATGCGGATGTGGTAGTCCTCGATCATGCCGTCGGGGCCGACCTGCAGCGCGTTGCACATCAGCGTGGGCCAGCCCAGCTTCTTCATCAGCGGCTGGGCGAACTGGGTGAAGGTGTCGCTGAGGATCACCGCCTGGGTGCGCGCGCGCAGCGCGTCCAGAAATTCCCGCGCGCCGGGCAGCGGGTCGATGGTGGCGATGGCCGCCTGGATGTCGGCAAGGCCCAGGCCGTGCTCGCGCAGTATGCCCAGCCGCCAACGCATCAGCTTGTCGTAGTCCGGCTCGTCCCGGGTGGTGCGCCGCAGCTCGGGAATGCCCGTGGCCTCGGAAAACGCGATCCAGATCTCCGGCACCAGCACGCCCTCCAGGTCCAGGCAGACGATGTTCAGTTCACTCATGATTATTTCCTCACTTTCGCTTGCGTATGGTATCAGTTTATCATAATAAGCCGGACAGTTCAAGATTACATTTCGCCCCGGGCCGGCAGCAGCGCGTAGACGGTGGCGGCGGTCAGCACGATGGCCGAGCCGATCACGGTGAGCGTGCCGGGGCGCTCGCCCACGAACAGCAGCACCCACAGCGGGTTCAGCACCGGCTCCAGGTTGGACAGCAGCGCCGCGGAGATGGGGGAGACGTTGTTCATCGACTTCGATATGAAGAAGTAGCCGCCCGCCAGGCAAAGCCCGAGGCCCGCCGCGATCAGCCAGTGGACGGGGTTCGCGGTCACGCCGGGGTCCCGGAAGGCGTTCAGCGCGAAGGGCGCGCACAGCACCATGCCCAGGTAGGAGTAGTCCCGCGGGTCGGCCCCGGGGATGCGGGCGCAGAAGAACACCATCGCGAAGGTCACCGCCGACAACAGCGCGATGCCGTCGCCCAGCCAGTGGCCGCCGGACAGGCCGTCCCAGCTGCACAGGGCCACGCCCGCCATGATGCAGGCGGCGATGATCACGTGCCGGGCGGCGGGTCTCTGGCCGAACAGCAGCCACGAGAACAGGATCACGAACACCGGCATCGCGTACTGCAGCACGATGGCGTTGGCCGAGGTGGTCAGCTTCGTGGCGGCCATGAACAGCATGCCGGTGGCCCCCACGCCGATGGCCCCCAGCAGCGTGCCCTTCGTGACCTTCACCCTCGGGGTGCCCCGGGCCGCGGCCAGCAGCGCCGCCGCCACCAGCGAGCGCACGCCGTTGATGGTCACGCTGTTCCAGGGCAGCGACTTGCTGAACACGCCCGCAAAGCTCCAGCTGGCCGCAGCCAGCGCCACCTGGATCGCGCCGAGGCGGGATTTGGTCATTCCGAAACACATCCTTTGAATATGCGAAGCAGTTCCCCCGCCACCTCAGTCCTGCGGCCTCCTGTAAAACCGCCCCGTCAGCGAGTCGGTGCGCTGGGTGTTGATGAAGGCGTGGGGGTCCGCCTCGCGCACGTCGCGCACCACGCGGCGGATGTCGTCGCCGGAGAGCACCGTGTAGATCATGGACCGGGGCTGGTTCAGGTACAGGCCCGTGCCCTGAAACAGCGTGGCGCCGTGGTGGGTGGCGTCGCGGATGATGGCGTACACCTCGTCGGGCTTGTCGGTGACGATCCACAGCGTGCGGTGCTGGTAGCGGCGGAACAGCGTGTGCAGCGCCTGGGTGGTGCAGAACTGGAAGATCATCGAGTACAGCGCCCGCTCCCAGCCGAACAGCAGCCCCGCCGCGCTGAGCATGATCACGTTGCCCGCCAGTATGATGTTGAAGGCGTCGCGGCCGCTCTTTTCCGCCAGGTAGATGCTGATGAAGTCGGTGCCGCCGGTGCTGGCGTCGGCCCGCAGGCACAGCGAGATCGCCAGCCCGTTCACAAGCCCCCCGAACACGCTGTTCAGAAGCGGGTCCGAGGCCAGCGAGAAGCCGGGCAGCACGTCGGTCAGCACGCTGGAGACGGTCACCGCCAGCATCGAGAACAGCGCGAAGCGCTTGCCGATGTAGCGGAAGCACAGCGCCGCGGCGATGAAGTTCAGCGACAGGCTGAACAGCGAGTACGGCGGCGTGAAGCCCAGGTAGCGCTGGCAGATCTGCTGGATCAGCAGCGACAGCCCGGTAAAGCCGCCGGGGAACAGCCCGGCCGGGCGCGCGAAGCCGACGATGCCCAGCGCGTAGAGCGTCGCGCCGGCGACGATCAGCAGCGTGCGCCGCCACAGGGGACGTTGCCGGTATGGCATGGTCCATACCCCCTTGCGATCGATTGAACGCTCCTATTTTATCGCACACCGAATAAATGCGCAAGGGCTTTTCTTTTTTGTTACAATGTGGTACAATGTTTTATCAGCATGTGCATCGACAAGGAGGGCTCTGTCATGAAGAGAAAGCTGCTGGCGCTGGTCCTGGCGCTGATCCTGTTGACATCCGCGGTGGAATGCGCGCTGGCGGACCTGCCCTGCGGCGCGTGCCAGCAGCGCGGCTGGGTCAAGTGCAGCCACTGCGTGGACGGATATGTGGTCCGGGGCGTTCCCAGGACCGGCTATGTCAAGAGCCCCTGCAGCTTTTGCCACCAGACCGGGCAGGTCAGGTGCAATGCCTGCGGCGGTGACGGCAGGATCGGCTCCAGCGATCCCGGCGCGTCGGGCGGCGGCTCGGGCGAGCACACGGCCAGCCTTTCAAAGACCAGCCTGACGCTGATCGCCGGCCGGTCGGAGACGCTGAAGGTCGACTGGGCCTCCGGCGCGGTGCAGTGGAGCTCCTCCAACCGAGCCGTCGCCACCGTGTCCTCCGGCGGCAAGGTGAAGGCGCGGAAGGCCGGCAGGTGCACGATCACCGCCAAGACCGGCAGCCAGACCCTGACCTGCCAGGTGACCGTGAACAAAAGGGTATACGCCAAGGGCATCAAGCTGAGCAGCGGCAAGGCGACCCTGCTGCCGGGCGGCAGCGTCGATCTGGGCTTCACCGTGTCGCCGGACACCGCGACGATCACCGAGCCGTGGTCGGTGTCCTGGTCCACCGGCCGGGACGGCGTGGCCACCGTGGACGACAGCGGCAAGGTCACCGGGCGCAACCCCGGCAAGGCCGTGATCACGGCGAAGCTGAAGATCAAAAAGGGCAAGTCCAAGAAGGCCAAGTGCACGGTCACGGTGGAATCCGGCCTGACCCGCTTCAAGCGCTGGTTCAGCAAGCACTGCTCGACCGTGGGCAAGAATAAGGTCTACTATTCCGGCGACAACGACCAGATCATCTACAGCGCCGGGAAGGGCACCTGGACCTTCTGCCGGCACGAGGAAACCTACAATGGCTACCAGGACGTCTCGATCACCTTTAAAAAGGACTTCACCGGCGACGCGCACATCAGCTTCTACTGGTATCGCTCGGGCGCCTACACCGGCGTCAGCGAGCTCGAATGCACCGCCACCCAGTCCACCCGGTCGCTCTCCCGGAACACCCGCTACGACTGGAGCTTCACCAAGGGGGGTTCTTACAGCGAGCGCGACGTCGCCGACGCGAACGTGGCGTCGCTGCTGTCGGGCATGCAGGTGCTTTTGAAGTTCGACGCGAAGCTGGACGCGAAGGAAGGCTGGAAGGACCTGGGGCTGATCGGCTATTGACGCCGGTATGCGCGGGCTTCGGCCCGCGCGGAGGGAGAACATGGATCAGGAAAACCGATTGACAGAACTGCACGGGGAACAGGCCTACACCGCGCGGGTGCAGCAGCTGCTGCTGGCGCTGATCGAGCGGGCGCAGGTCATCTCCGTCGACCATCTGCAGTCCATACACGCCATCGTGGCGGACGCCTGGGAGGATCTGCGCGTGAAGCCCACGGCGCTGTCCGAGGAGGACCTGGAGCAGCTGTCCGCCGAGGTGGACCGCTTCGTGGTGCGCCGGCAGTTCGCCGACAGCATGGCCGAGCGCTCCCGGCGCATGCTGATGAAGCCCTTCTTTGCCCGGGTGGACTTCCAGGAGGACGGCACGGCGGCGGCGGAGCGCATCGTCATCGGCCTGTACAGCCTGAAGGACGAGAAGGGCGAGCTGCTGGTGCACGACTGGCGCGCGCCGGTGTGCAGCCTGTACTACGACGCCATGCCCGGCGAGGCGGCCTACCAGAGCCCCTCCGGCGAGATCCGGGGGCGGCTGACGCTGAAGCGCCAGTACCGCATGGAGCAGGGGCGGCTGGTCTACTACGTGGACACGCTGCTGTCCATCGACGACTCGATGCTGCTGGACATACTCTCCGGGGCCACCAGCCGCCGCATGCGCCAGATCGTGGCCACGATACAGGCCGAGCAGAACGCCGCCATCCGCCAGGACGACGCCCGGGTGGTGTCGGTGGTGGGCAGCGCCGGGTCGGGCAAGACCAGCGTGGCCATGCACCGGGCGGCCTACCTGATGTACCACCGCCGCGACCAGCTGGACGCCAGCAAGATCATGATCCTCTCGCCGAGCACCGCCTTCTCGGAGTACGTCTCCGGCGTGCTGCCGGAGCTGGGCGAGGAGAACATCCGCGCCCGCACGCTGCGCCAGGTGGTGGAGGACGTGCTGGGCAAGAAGGTGGAGACGCCCTACCGCCAGCTGGACGCGCTGCTGGACGCGGGCGGCGCGCTGCGGCGGCAGTCCGTGGCCCACAAGGGCGGCGCGGA
>JAFYBB010000082.1 GCA_017540445.1 Clostridia bacterium
GGACAGCAGGCCGAACTGGACCCAGCGCTTGTAGACGTGGGCCGGGGCGGTGGACTCGAAGCCGGAGATGTCGTGGCTCCAGTAGCCAAAACCGCTGTGGCTCATGGACAGGCCGGCGCGCAGCGTCTCGGCCATCGAGACATAGCTGGCGCTGTTGTCGCCGCCCCAGTGCACCGGGAAGCGCTGGCCGCCGGCGGTGGCGCTGCGGGCAAAGAGGATCGCCTCGCCCTCGCCGCGGACCTCGACGAGCGTGTCGAACACCATCTTGTTGTACAGGAAGGTGTAGTAGTTGTGCATGTGCAGCGGGCTGGAGCCGTCGAACCAGGCGATGTCCTTCACCGGGATGCGCTCGCCAAAGTCGGTCTTCAAGCAGTCCACGCCCTGCGCGAGCAGCTTCTTCAGATAGCCGCAGTACCAGGCGCGGGCGTCGGGGTTCGTGACATCCACGATGCCCATGCCGGCCTGCCACAGGTCGGTCTGCCAGACGTCGCCGTTGGTCTTCTTCACCAGATAGCCGCGCGCCATGCCCTCCCTGAACAGCGGCGACTGCTGGGCGATGTAGGGGTTGATCCAGCAGCACAAATGCAGGCCCCGGTCGTGGTAGCGCTTCAGCATGCCCTCCGGGTCCGGGAAGGTGTCCGGGTCCCAGGCGAAGTCGCACCAGTTGTAGCCCTTCATCCAGTAGCAGTCGAAGTGGAACACCGACAGCGGGATGTCCCGGGCCGCCATGCCGTCGATGAAGCCGCTGGCGGTGGTTTCGTCGTAGTTCGTGGTGAAGGACGTGGACAGCCACAGCCCGAAGCTCCAGGCGGGCAAAAGCGGCGGGCGGCCCGTCAGCTGGGTGTACAGGTCCAGCGTGCCCTTGGGGGTCTTGCCGTAGATCACGTCGTAGACCAGCGTCTCGCCCTCGACGGAGAACTGCGCCCGCTCCACCTTCTCGCTGGCCACCTCGAAGCTGACGTCGGAGGCGTCCTCGACGAATATGCCGTAGCCGCGGTTGGTCATGTAAAAGGGGATGTTCTTGTAGGCCAGCTCCGACGCGGTGCCGCCGTCGGCGTTCCACATGTCCACCGTCTGGCCGTTCTTCACGTAGGGCGTGAAGCGCTCGCCCAGGCCGTACACGCACTCGCCCACGTCCAGCATCAGGCTGTCGCTCATGTAGGCCTTGCCGGTGTTCCTGTCCAGCGCGTGGGCCATGCCCCTGAAGCCCGAGGTGGTGACGGTGTGGCCGTCCGCGGCGATGTAGTCCACCTGCCACGCGCCCTGCTGCTTCAGCACCCGGGCGGTCAGCTCGCCGCTGGTGAAGGTGGCGCAGGCGTCGTCCTCGTGGGTGAGGGGGGCGGTCTCGACCTCGTTCAGCTCGAAGCGGGGGGCCTTCAGCGCCTTGCCCGCGAAGTGGGTCAACGTCACGCGGATCACGTTTTCCATCGGGGATGTGAAGGTCACGTCCAGCGCGCCGCCGGCGAGTATGTCGCCCCGGCCACGCACCGGCACGCAGGACGCCAGCACGTGCAGCTTGTGCGCGTCCCGCTCCATGCGCACGCATTGGGTGGCGTAGCTCATCGTGAAGTTCTCTCGGGTCAGCCAGTAGCCACGGGTGAATTTCAAGTGGATCGCATCCTTTCGGGGGAGAATAGGGAGTAGGGAGTAGGGGGACGGGGAATTCCGATATCATTATCATAACTGCGCGGCGGTGGGTTGTCAAGATGAAGGCCAAAATCAAGGGGACGGTTCTCTGTGCGATGACACAGAGAACCGTCCCCTTGATTTTGGGATGCGGTTTAGCGCACTTCTCCGTCCGGTTCGCTGACGCGCTCGCGGAAGAGCAGCGATATGCACCACAGCGCGGCGATGCCGACCACGGTGTAGATGATGCGGCTGACGGTGGCCGCCTGGCCGCCGAACAGATAGGCCACCAGGTCGAAGCGGAACAGGCCCACCAGCAGCCAGTTGATGCCGCCGATGATGCTCAGCAGCAGGGATATGCGATCCAACATGATAACAACATCTCCTTCTCTTTGCCGGTTTCCCGGCGGGGTGTTAATAGCATGGGCGTTTCCTCGCAGAATATACCGCTAACGGTAAAAAAAGGGCGGCGGGGCTGTGAATTCTTGCGGCCCTGGCTTGACAAGCGCCCGGGGGATGCTATACTTGGGATAAAACCTAAGTGGAGGTACATGTCATGAGGAAGCATGTTTTGAAAATCGCGGCGCTGGCGCTGGTCCTGATGATGATCGGCGGCGCGGCGCTTTCAGAGGTGGTGACCACCGGCAGCGTGTGGCTGCGCTCCGCACCGAATCTGAACGCCGAGCAGATCACCAGCTACAAGGAGGGCAAGTCCCTCACGTTCCTGGGCGAGACCGCCGAGGATGAGCGGCCCGTGCTGTGGTACAAGGTGACAGACGGCAAGAACACCGGTTGGATCTCCTCGAAGTATTCCAAGCTGGTCAACGAGGAGCTGCCCGCCCCGGCGGCCACCGAGGCGCCCGTTGAGGCCCCCGTTGAGCCCATTGCCGCTCCCGTCGAACCCACCGAGGCTCCCGCGCCGCTGCCCGAGCTCGAGGGCGACAGCGAGGGCGACAGTTCCGCGGCCACGGACGCGCTGAACGCCGGCAAGCTGTTCGTCGACAGCATCTTCCAGAAGCCCGCGGACAATGCCGACGTGGTGGAGCTGTCCGGCTTCTACATGGACGACCTGGTGACCGCCGCCAACGACATCGGCCTGATCGACTATCGCGAGGTCATCTCTGAAGTGCCTTTCCAGTATTACAATGACGCCGTGATCATTGCCGGCAACCAGAACGTGGAGCACGTGGAGGTCTTCGGTGCGGGCTATTCCGTGTTCGGCGTGCAGGTGGGCATGAGCACAGGCGAGGCCATTGCGTGCCTGAACGCCGCCGGCCTGGACTACCTGCCCGGCCTGAACGGCGTGACCTATGAGCACCCCGCCGGGGAAAGCGCCGGCTACGTGGATGAGAACGGCCACGATTCCTGCGTGAACCTGTATACCGACGACAGGAACGTCGTGATCGTGATCGACTGGTCGACGTATACCGGCTGATTCTCAGCCTGAAAAGAAATCGTAAAATGCTTGACAAGCCGTTTCGGGCATGCTATAATATCCCTTGCGTTGAACGAAACGCGCTGTCGCGGGGTAGAGCAGTCCGGTAGCTCGTCGGGCTCATAACCCGGAGGTCGAGGGTTCAAATCCCTCCCCCGCAACCATCGTCAACCACGGGATTCCCTGTGGTTGACTTATATGCCGGCGTATCTCAGTTGGCTAGAGAATCCGGTTCATACCCGGAGTGTCATTGGTTCGAATCCGATCGCCGGTACCA
>JAFYBB010000083.1 GCA_017540445.1 Clostridia bacterium
AATATCGTGATCGACGGCCGGACCCTGAAGGTCGGCCCGGGCCGCTACACCCTCTGGGGCACGGGCAGGGGATAGTACTACAGATAACGGTCCAGCAGCGCCATCAGCCTGTAGCCGTAGATGATCACGATACCGAGCGCGACGATCCAAATCAGCGTTGTCATGGCGATACCCCCTCTTTCAAGGTCAGAATCTGAGGAATTTCTGCACGTCCCGGTCGCTGCCCAGCAGTATGACGCGCTCGTCGGGGCTGAAGCGGTGGGCGGGGCCCGGCATGGGCTCCACCTGCCCGTTCCGGCGGACCGCCAGCAGGTTCAGGCCGTACTTCTGGCGCACCGCCAGCTCCACCACCGTGTGGCCGATCCAGCTGTCCGGGATGGCGGTCTCGTAGATGGCGTGGTCCTGCGACAGGCGGATGTAGTCGAAGATGTGGTCGCCGCTGTAGCGCACCGCCGCCCAGTCCGCCATCTGCTTTTCCGGGTAGATGACCTCGTCCGCGCCGCACTTCAGCAGGAACTGGGCGTGGGCGTCCCGGGCCGCGCGCACCAGCACGAAGGGCGCGCCCTTCTGCTTGAGCAGCGCCGTGATCTCAAGCGACGCCTGCAAATCGTGGGCCATCGTGACCACGCACAGGTCGAAGTCCTGAACGCCCAGCGCGTCCAGCAGGGCCGGGTCCGTGGCGTCGCCGATCTCGGCGTTGGTCACGTAGTGCATGGCGTCCTGCACCCGGCGCTCGTCCTTGTCCACGGCCAGCACCTGGTGGTTCAGGTCGGACAGCTTCTGCGCCATGTGGCGTCCGAAGCGCCCGAGGCCGATCAGCAACACGTTTTTCATCGTTCCCTCCGCTTGCCTGTTGATACTGCAAGTTTATCACACATCCTGTCAATGTGCCGTTAAGCCTTTTTGGGCGGCAATAAAGCCGCATTAAGCCGCTTTCGGCCCATTTTGCGTCTTTATGCCATCTTAATGCGCCCGGAATTCTTTTATTTTCTTCTTTAAGCGAAATGTGGTATAATAATACAAGTGACATGGACAAAGGGGGGGATCGCATGCCGAACGGGAGCGCCGGTCAGGAGCGGATACTGGTGTGCGTGTCGGCGTCCCCGACCAATGCCGACGTCATCCGCCGCGCCGCCGCGCTGTCCGCCGCCGTCGGGGCGGAGCTGATCGCCCTCTATGTGGAGGACACGGAGCTTCACGACGAGGCCCAGGCCAAGGAGGTGCACGATCACCTGAGCCTGGCCGAGCGCCGGGGGGCCGTCGTGACCACCGTCTACGGCAACGACCCGGCCACCGCCATCGCCGAGTACGCCCGGGTCAGCGGCATCACGAAGATCGTGCTGGGCAAGAGCCCGGGCCGCCGCCGGCTGTTCGCGCCGAGGGAGACGCTGATGTCCCGGCTGAACGAGCTGGCGCCGGACGTGGAGATCGTCATCGTGCCCAACCGGCTGACCGAGGACATGCGTGTCTTCAGCCTGAAGGGCCTGTTGCGCTGGGAGCGGTTCTCGCTGCGGGACCTGATCCAGACGGCGGCGATACTGGCGCTGTGCACCGGCGTGGGCTTTCTGTTCTCGGGCGTCGGCCTTGCGATCACCAACGTGGTGCTGATCTACATACTGGGCGTGATGGCGGTGGCGCTCTTGACCACCGGCTATGTGTACAGCCTGCTGTCGTCGCTGTTGTCGGTGCTGGTGTTCAACTTCTTCTTCACGGAGCCCTTCTATTCCCTCCACTCCAGCCCCGACTACTTCGCCACCTTCGCGGTGATGTTCGCGGTGGCGCTGCTGTCCAGCTCGCTGACCAGCCGCATCAAGGCCCAGTCCATGCAGACCGCGAACAAGGCCCACCAGACCGAGGTGCTGCTGTCCACCAGCCAGCTGCTGCAGAAGGCGGAGAACCGGGAGGCGATACTGAACGTGGTGCAGCGGCAGCTGAGCCGCCTGCTGGAGCACAGCGTGCTGTACTACGACGTGGAGGACGGCAGGCTGGCCGCGGAACCGGTGACCTACGGGATCGAACGGGACGACGGCTTTGCGGGCATGGACCTGAAGCGCGAGGCGGACGCGGCGGCCTGGGCGGGGCAAAACGCCAAGCACGCCGGCTGCACCACCCGCGTCCACCCGCAGGCCCGGTGCCTGTACATGGCCATACGCAGCGAGCACAGGGTGTGGGCCGTGGTGGGCATCCGCGCCGACAACGCGCCGCCCATCGACGAGTACCGGAAGAACCTGATGATCTCGATACTGGACGAGTGCGCGCTGGCGCTGGAGAAGGACCACATGACCCGCGAGAAGCAGCGCATGGAGGAGAACGCCCGGCAGGAGACGCTGCGGGCCAACCTGCTCCGGTCCATCTCCCACGACCTGCGCACGCCGCTGACCAGCATCTCCGGCAACGCGGCGATACTGCTTGAAAACCCGGGCCATCTGGACGAAGAGCGGCGGCGGTCGCTGTACGCGTCGATCTACGACGACGCCATATGGCTGAACGGCCTGGTGGAAAACCTGCTGACCATCACCCGCACCGAGAACGGCACGATGCAGCTGAACCTCCAGTCGGAGCTGGTGTCGGACGCGGTGGAGGAGGCGCTGCGGCACCTGGACCGAAACGCCGCCCGGCGGCACATCGCCACGGACCTTGCCGACGACCTGCTGATGGCCCGGATGGACTCCGCGCTGATCGTTCAGGTGCTGATCAACCTGATCAACAACGCCGTCAAGTACACGCCCGAGGGCGCGCACATCACCATCGGGGCCAAACGCCAGGGCGACATGGCCCTGCTGTGGGTCCAGGACGACGGCCAGGGCATCCCCGAGGGCGACGAGGACAAGGTGTTCGACATGTTCTACACCGGCGTCAAGCGCTCGCCGGACAGCCGGCGGGGCATCGGGCTGGGGCTGGCGCTGTGCCGCGCCATCGTGCAGGCCCACGGGGGCGAGATCTACGTGCGCAACACAGAGCCCCACGGCGCGCGGTTCTGGTTCACACTTCTCATTGCCGAGGTGAGCGAGTATGAGTAACAAACCGATGATACTGGTCGTCGAGGACGACGCGGCGGTCCGCAACCTGATGGCGGTGACGCTGGAGACCCAGGGCTACCGCTACCATCTGGCGCGCAACGGCGCCGAGGCGATGATCGAGGCCACCACGCACCAGCCCGACGTGATGCTGCTGGACCTGGGCCTTCCGGACATGGAGGGCGTTGAGATCATCCGCAAGGTGCGCAGCTGGACGAATCTGCCCATCATCGTGATCTCGGCCCGCAGCGAGGACGCCGACAAGGTCGAGGCGCTGGACGCCGGTGCGGACGACTACCTGACCAAGCCCTTCTCGGTGGACGAGATGCTGGCGCGGCTGCGCGTGGCGCTGCGCCGGGTGAACGCCGACCCGCAGGGCGCGTCCCAGGAGGCGGCCGTCTACAAAAACGGCGGCCTGCGCATCGACTACGCGGCGGGCTGCGCCTTCATGGGCGAGGCCGAGATTCACCTGACGCCCATCGAGTACAAGCTGCTTTGCCTGCTGGCGAAGAACACAGGCAAGGTGCTGACCCACAACTACATTGTGAAGGAGATCTGGGGCGGCTGCACGGCGTCCGAGGTGGGCTCGCTTCGGGTGTTCATGGCCATGCTCCGCAAGAAGCTGCAGACGGGCGAAGGCACACAGCCCTTCATACAGACCCACATCGGCATCGGCTACCGCATGCTCAGGGTCGACCGGGGCGCGGAGGATGCGCCGTGATACAGCTGCGAAAATCGGAGGGGCGGGAGCGCTTTTACTGCGCGGAGGGCCTGCTGGCGGCCGGCTTCCTGGCCGTCATACTGGTGGGGACCGCGCTGCTGGCGCTGCCCGCGGCCACCCGAAGCGGTCGGAGCATCGGCCTGTTCGACAGCCTGTTCACCGCCACCTCGGCGGTGTGCGTCACCGGCCTTGTGGCCGTGGACACCGGCGCCACCTTCTCGCCGTTCGGCCAGGCGGTGCTGCTGGCGCTGATCCAGGTGGGCGGACTGGGCTTTATGATGTTCGCCAACATGATCATGGTGATGCTGGGCCGCAAGATCACGCTGAGGGGCCGCATGCTGATCCGCGAGTCGATGAGCAGCGCCTCGCTGTCGGATCTGTCGGGCCTGGCGAAGCTGTACCTTTTTCTGGCGCTGGGCATAGAGCTGGCGGGCGCGTGCGTGTTGGCCATACGCTTCGTGCCGATGTTCGGCTTCAAACGCGGGCTGTGGATGGCCCTGTTCCACGCCGTCAGCGCGTTCTGCAACGCGGGCTTCGACCTGTTCGGCCGCTTCCAAAGCCTCACCGCGTTCGCCGGTGACCCGCTGGTGCTGTTGACGGTGGCGGTGCTGATCATACTGGGCGGCCTGGGCTTCTCCGTGGTGCTGGAGGTGCTGCGCAACCGGCAGGGCTTCCGCAACCTGTCGCTGCACGCGCGGATCGTGCTGCTGAGCACGCTTTTGCTGCTGGTGACCGGCACGCTCTTCTTCCTGCTCATCGAGGGAAGCAACGCCGGTACGCTGGCCGGACAGAGCGCGGGCGGCAAGGTGCTGAACGCCTTCTTCCAGTCGGTCACGCTGCGCACCGCCGGCTTCAACGCCGTCGACCAGGCGCTGCTGAAGGACAGCTCCAAGCTGCTGGGGAGCCTGCTGATGGCGGTGGGCGCGTCCCCGGCCTCCACCGGCGGCGGCATGAAGACCACCACCGTCGCGGTGCTGTTCTTCCTGATGCTCGGCGTCGTGAAGGGCGAAAAGGAGGTCAACGTCGCCCGGCGCAGGATCTCCGACGACACGGTGCGGCGCACGCTGGCCGTGGCCGCGCTGTTCATGACCGCGTTGATCGCGGGCACGCTGATCATCGCCACCATCGAGGACGGCCGCTTCCCGCTTGCGGACATCGTCTATGAGGCCGCCAGCGCCATGGGCACCGTCGGCGTGTCGGCCATCGGAACGCCCAACCTCCACGCCGCCAGCCGTGCCGCGCTGATCCCGATGATGTTCCTCGGCCGCGTCGGCCCCCTCACGTTGGCCATCGCCGTCGCCCGTCGCCAGGGCCGGTCCCACAGGCTGTCCCGGTTCCCGGAGGAGAAGATCATGATCTGAGATTACAGGGTCTAATCACCGTTCATGCGCGCATTATTTCTCTTCATGCCACTTCTGCATGACAGCTTCCACCTGGGCGATCAGCTGTTCCTTATTGGGCATATACAGGACATAGCGTGATGCGAAAACATTGTTGGACAAGCCGCCCAACGCATACTCCGCCGTGATGCTGTCCTTTTCGGTGCACAGTATGATTCCTATGGGCGGATTGTCATCTTCGTCATTGATCTCATGGGCATAGTAATTCAGATACATGTTGACCTGGCCAGCCGCTTCCGGCGTCAGCTTCGTCGTCTTCAGCTCTATGAGGACATAGGCCCGCAGGATTTAGTTATAGAAGACCATATCCACATAGTAATGGGTATTGTTGATGGTCACCCTCTGCTGCGTTCCCACGAACATAAATCCCCTGCCAAGCTCCAGCATGAATTTTTCGATCTGCTGAACGAGCGCCCGCTCCAGGTCGCTTTCCAAAACCGGCTTATCTTCTGGCAGCCCCAAGAACTCAAAGACGTATGGGTCGCGAATGATGTCAGACGGCTCCGCGATTTCGTTTCCTTTCAGTGTCAGAGAAAGTACCTGCTCTTTATTGGCTTCTCCGCGCGATAACAGAAGCCTTTCAAACAGAGAACTGTCAATCTGGCGCTTCAATTCACGCACAGACCAATTGGCGTTGATCGCCTCTTTTTCATAGAAGCTGCGTTTGTCCGGATCGGATATAGATAACAACTCACAGTAATGCGACCATGACAATTTAACAGACACTGTCTGTTGAATCTGATAGGTGAGATAGAACCGTCGCATGAATTGCAGATTGGAAACAGAGAACCCTTTGCCCAACTCTCTGGTCAGGACTTTGGATAACGCCCGAATGGTCTGTTTGCCGTAATCGGCGCGTTCGGGCTGACTCTGCTCGTTTTCCACCATGATACGACCTATGTTCCAGTAAGCGTATAACAACTCGCTGTTGACCTGGTGAGCAATGTGGGCTTTTGCTTTATCTATTACATCCTTGATCTCAGCAATCATAGGATGCAATACACTGTTATCAGACGCAATCTCATTCATGGGAGAATCCCACCCCTAAACATATCAAGTATTGGTTATTATAGCATTATTCATCCATGAGGGCAAGCATATCTGGCTGGGTCTTCACGGCCTGGGGCTATCACGGCGGCCAGTCCGAGCTTGTGATGGGCAGGGCCCTGGCCCGCTACCCCCGCGACAGCTTCTTCCTTGCCACCAAGTTTCCCGGCTACGACCTGGGCAACATGGGCAAGGTCGAGGCGATATTCGAGGAGCAGCTCAAGAAGTGCCGGGTGGACTACTTCGACTTCTACCTGTTTCACAACGTCTGCGAGATGAACATCGACGCCTACCTGGACGACGCGAAGTACCACACCTACGAATACCTGATCGGGCAGAAGCGCAACGGCCGCATCCGCCACCTGGGCTTCTCGGCCCACGGCAGTACAGAGGTCATCCAGCGGTTCCTGGAGGCCTACGGCAAGGACATGGAGTTCTGCCAGCTGCAGCTGAACTGGCTGGACTGGGACTTCCAGGGGGCCAAGGCCAAGGTGGAGCTGCTGCGGCAGTGGGGGATACCGATCTGGGTGATGGAGCCCCTGCGCGGCGGGAAGCTGGCGCGGCTTACCGACGCCGACGCGGCGAAGCTGACGGCGCTGCGGCCCGGCGAGACCGTCCCCGCCTGGGCCTTCCGTTTCCTGCAGAGCATCCCCGAGGTGAAGGTGATCCTCTCCGGCATGTCCAGCGAGGCGCAGGTGGCGGACAACCTGCGCACCTTCGAGACGGACGCGCCGCTGAACGACGCGGAGATGGCGGCGCTGTTGGCGCTGGCCGGGGAGATGACTCGCCGCACCGCGCTGCCCTGCACGGCCTGCCGCTACTGCACCACCCACTGCCCGAAGGGGCTGAACATCCCCTGGCTTCTGGAGCTGTACAACGAGCACGTGTTCACCGGCGGCGGCTTCATCGCGCCGATGGCGCTGATGTCCGTGCCGGAGGACAGGAAGCCCTCCGCCTGCATCGGCTGCCGCAGCTGCGAGAAGGTCTGCCCCCAGCAGATCAAAATATCCGAGGCGATGAAGGATTTCAGCGCAAAGCTCGGCGATTGATTCGATACGCGGTGATGCTTTAGACGCGGGGGAGGATTGGCAGTATGATATCGCGTGCGCGAGGCCATCGCGAAGGCGCTGGTGGCGGAAACGCTGCTGGGCGCGGTCTCGACCGCCAGCGGTTACGCGGCGGCCTATGCCCTGGCCGGCGGCGTCACCCTGCTGGCGCTGCTGATCCACTTTCCCTACTGGCATTAGCGGGCAGGGAATTGACAGATGCTTTCGTATGTTGTAACATTACATTCAAAAGGAGGTTGCATTATGGATTTGGGTGTTCAGCTTTTCGGCGTACTGGCCAACACGGACCTCCCGGTAGAGACCGTGTTCTCCCGCCTCAAAGAGACGGGCTATACCCATGTGGAACCCTGCCTGGCGCTGGAGACGATCGGCGCTTACGAGAACGCGATCTGGCCGCTGAAGGCGTTTGACGGCTATATGGAAACCCTCGCGGGGCTGGGCCTGAAGGTGGATTCGGTCCACGTCTTCGGAAAGCACCTGAACGCGCGGGCCGGTGTGCTCTGCGATCTTGCCCGGAGGTGGGGCATTCGCGCCTTCGTGGTCAAGCTGCCCGAGGCGCCCGACGACCTGCGGCTGCAGGAGACGGCCCTCGCCTGGATGACGCTGGCGGACGCGCTGCGGGAGGTCGGCGCGTCGCTGCTCATCCACAACGAGGCGGCGGACATCCGCGCCGCCGTGAACGGCAGGACCCTCTGCGAGCACATGGTCGACCTGTGCCAGCGGCGCGTGGGGCTTCAGGCGGACGTGGGCTGGGCCATGCAGGGTGGCGCTGCGCCCCTCGATTTCCTTCGCCGCAACCGGGACCTGGTGCGCTCGGTGCACTTCAAGGACTTCGACGCGGCGGGCAACGCCGTCGCGGTGGGGGAGGGCGCGCTCCCGCTGAAGGACTGCTTCGCCTTCGCCCGGGCCAACGGCCTTTTGCAGATCGTCGACCAGGACAGCTTCGGCGGCGAATTGTTCGGTGAGCTGGCGGCCGTCCGGGAGCGCTTCGCGGCGCTGGCCGGCAGCCGGCGGGACGGCGTGAGCTATCTCAATGTCATGGACTTCGACAGCGGCGAGATCCGCACCGTGGCGAAGTTCGAGAGGATCATCGAGGCCCCGAACTGGATGCGCACGACCGGCGAGCTCTTCTACAATTCAAACGGCCTGATCTACGCCTGGAAGGACGGAGCGGAGCGCCGCATCGACACCGGCATTTGCGACGCCTGCAACAACGACCACGTGCTGTCCCCGAACGAGGACGCCATCGCCGTCAGCCACATGACCTTCGGCGCGGGCGGCTTCACCTCCCGGGTCTATGTGGTGCCCTTTGACGGCGGCGCGCCCCGGCTGGTGACGCCCAACTCCCCGAGCTTTTTACACGGCTGGAGCCCGGACGGCCGGGAGATGGCCTACTGCGCCTTCCGCGAGATCGACGGCAGGCGCCAGGTGGACGTGTATGCCATCCCAGCAGACGGCGGCGACGAGGTCCGCCTCACCGGCGGCGGCTTCAACGACGGCCCGGAGTATTCGCCCGACGGGAAATACATCTGGTTCAACTCCACTCGCTCGGGGCTCATGCAGGTGTGGCGGATGAACCGGGACGGCTCCGACCCCGTCCGCATGACGCGCAACGACGACAACTGCTGGTTCGGCCACATCTCCCCGGACGGGAAGAGGGTCGTCTACATCGTCTACCACAAGGGCCAGCTGCAGCCCGACGAGCACCTGCCCGACATGCAGTGCGAGCTCTGGGGCATGGACGCGGACGGCAACAACGCCCGTCGGCTCTGCGCCCTCTTCGGCGGCCAGGGCACGATCAACGTCAACTCCTGGGCCCCCGACAGCCGGCGCTTCGCGTTCGTCAGCTATGGGGAGCCCATGCCAGGGATGTAAAATTTCTTGACAACTTGTGTTATGTGGGTATATAGATGTCCGGCCTGAAGGAGTGACCGGACGCCATCACCATCGCAGGAGGTATATTATGGCTGTATTCAACGTCAATCTCCGGGCGCCCCGCGCCCCCTTTGAACACTATTGGGAGAAGTGCGTCGGCTCCTGCCACGGGCCGACGGCGCTGCGCGAAGACTATCGCGTCCAGCTGCGCAAGTGCCGGAACGAGCTGGGCTTTCAGTACGTGCGCTTTCACGGCATACTGGACGACAGCATGAGCGTCTGCCTGAGGGACTACCGAAGCGGCGCGCTGTACTACAACTTCACCCTGATCGATTCCATATTCGATTTTCTGCTGTCCATCGGCATGAAGCCCTTCATCGAGCTCAGCTTCATGCCAAGCGCCCTGGCCTCCACCGGAAAGGAGCTCTTTACCTACCGCGGAAACATATCGATTCCCAGGTCCTATGCCGAGTGGGACGCGCTGATCGAAAAGCTGACGGCCCACCTGGTGGACCGCTACGGCCTGGACGAGGTGCGCAGGTGGTTCTTTGAGGTGTGGAATGAGCCGAACCTGGCCTACTTCTACGAGGGCACGCAGGCGGATTACTTTGAGCTCTACGACCACACCGCCCGGGCCATCAAGGGCGTGGACGCCGGCCTGCGGGTGGGCGGCCCGGCCACGGCCATCAACGCCTGGATCCCGGAGATGATCCGCCACTGCGAGGACGCCGGCGTGCCGCTGGACTTCATCAGCACCCATCACTATCCCACGGACGACCCGCTGTGGAACACCGACATGTCCCTGGAGGACTACTTTGCAAAGCTGCAATCCGGCGACCCGGAGCTGGCCAAGACCGCGAACACCCATCGCCGCGGCGTGTTGACGATGATGCTGAAAAAGGCCAGGCAGGAGGCCGGGGCGTATCCGCTGTACTACACCGAGTGGAACACCTCCGCCAACGACATGGACCTGCGGCACGACGTTCCCTACAGCGCC
>JAFYBB010000084.1 GCA_017540445.1 Clostridia bacterium
TCGAGCGCCCGGAGAACAGTCCGGTGGACTTGCCTTCCCCTTTGGGGAAGGTGGCGCGAAGCGCCGGAAGAGGTCCTCAGTGAGAACGGGCCCGTCCGTGCGCGATGGGCCCCTGGAGAGGGGGACCGCTTGCGGTGGAAGGGCACCCCGGGCCGATCGCGATCACCTGGCCCGCACGGTGCGGCAGGCGCTCGCCGGTCGCCAGGCACAGCGTGCCGTCCCGGTCCGCGGCGATCTCCGCCCTTTTGAGCTTCCCGTCCTTCCACCACAGGCTGACGGTGTAGCCGCCCCGGGCCTTAAGACCCCGGACCCAGCCGTCCGGCCACTGTTTGGGCAGCGCGGGCAGCAGCCGCAGAAAGCCCTCGTGGCTCTGCAGCAGCATCTCGGCGATGCCGGACACCAGGCCGAAGTTGCCGTCGATCTGAAAGGGCGGGTGGTTGTCGAACAGGTTGTCGAGCGTGGATTTCTCCAGCAGCAGGCGCACGTTCTCCCCGGCCCTGTCCCCGTCCAGCAGCCGCGCCCAGAAGTGGATGATCCAGGCCCGGCTCCAGCCGGTGTGGCCGCCGCCCGAGGCCAGGCGCGCCTCCAATGTGCGCCGCGCGGCGGCCATCTCCGCGGGCTTCGCGGCCGTGATTTGGTTCCCCGGAAACAGCGCGAACAGGTGGGAGATGTGCCGGTGGCCAGGCTCGGTCTCGGCCTTGTCGCCGTCCAGCCACTCCCGGACGCGCCCGTCCCCGCCGATCTCCACCGGTTTCAGACTGCCCATCAGCGCACGGTAGGCCGCCACGTCCTCGCCCAGGCGCTCCCCCGCCGCGATCACGGCGCTGAAGAGCTCCCAGAGGATCTGCTGGTCCATGGCCGCGTCGTCGCAGAGGCAGCCGGTGGTGCCGTCCGGCAGCCGATAGGTGTTCTCCGGCGACAGCGACGGGCTGACCCGCAGCATGCCGCCCCTGACCTCGCAGGCGTCGGCGAAGAACCGCGCGGCCTCCGCCATCACCGGGAACCACTGGCGCAAAAAGGCCATGTCGCCGGTGAAGCGAAAGTGCTCCCACAGGTGCAGCGACAGCCAGGCCGCGCCCATCTGCCAGACCATCGACGAGACGCAGTTGTCCTGAGGCGCGCAGTCGGCCCAGATATCGGTGTTGTGGTGGGCCATCCAGCCCTGAGCGCCGTACATCTCCTTCGCCACGCGCCGCCCGTTGGGCGCCATGCGCCCGATCATGTCGAACAGCGGCCCATGCAGCTCGGAGAGGTTCGCCGTCTCCGCGGGCCAGTAGTTCATCTGGGCGTTGATGTTGATCGTGTACTTGCTGTCCCAGGGCGGGAACCACGCCTCGTTCCAGAGCCCCTGCAAATTCGCCGGCAGGCTGCCCGGCCTGCTGGAGGCGATCAGCAGGTAGCGCCCGAAGGCGAACATGCCGTTCACCAGGCCCGGGTCCCATTCCCCCGCCCGCACCCGGCGCATCCGCGCGTCGCAGGGCAGTTCGTCCAACCCTTCGTCCGCTTCGATGTGCAGCTCGCAGGCGGCGGTCAGGCGCCGCACGTCCTCGACATGCGCCCGCAGCAGCGCGTCGTAGCCGATGCGCTCCGCAGCGTCCAGCCGCGCCAGCGCCGCGTCCACGTAGTCGTCGCCCTCGCGGAAGTCGGTGGCCGAGGTCACCAGCAGCACCGCGCCGCCGTCCCCCTCGATCATGTTGCCGGTGGCAACGCCGCCCAGCGCCCGCAGCGCGCAGCAGAACGCGATGCCGTCGTCGGCGGTGCGGCCCCGGAGCAGCACGGTGTTGCCGTCCAGCCGCCGGTGCTCCGACACGCAGTCCGCGCGGCGCAGCATGACCCGCCACGCTCCGCCTTCCACGCGCACGGCCATCACCCGCGCCGGGTACGAGATGAAACTCTCCCGGGCACAGGCAACGCCGTCCAGGCGATACTGGACCCGGTGCACGCCGCGCTCGATGTCCAGCGCCCGCCGGTAGTCCCGGACGCCGTCCTCCGGCTCGAACAAATGCATATCCCACCCGGCCAGGTTGTTCAGCAGATAGGGGATCGCCCGCGGCCGGTTCCTGGCCTTCAGCTGCAGCACCAGGTCGCACAGGGGCTGATAGCGGCGCTGCCCCTCGGGCGTGGCGACAAACGCCGCCTCCGCCAGATCCTCCGCCTCCGGGATGCGCCCCTCGGCGATCAGCCGGCGCAGCCGGGGCACCGCCTCGCGGGCGTCGGGGTTGATCCGGTCGATCCGCCCGCCGGACCACACCGCCTCGTCGTTCAGCTGGAAGCGGTCCGCCAGCGTGCCGCCGAAGCACATCGCCCCCATGAAGCCGTTGCCCAGCGGCAGCGCCTCGTTCCAGTTCGCCGCAGGCCTCTCAAACCAAAGCTCGCGCATAGCATGCCCCTCCGCAATCCAGCGCATTCTGTCGCTTCATTATAGCATGTTTCCAACGCCGGAACAAGTACGCGGCGAATAGATGACACTGGGGACGGTTCTCACTGTCATCTTTTAGAGCGTGACACGGCGCAGCAGGGAGTGTTGATGACATCGGGGACGGTTCTCACTGTCATCTTTTGGGCAACATCGCCGCACAGCAGGGGTGAAGCACTGGGAAGAGTTAGGAGTGAGAAGTTAGGAGTGAGGAGTGCTGGTGCAAATCCCTGCGGGATATGTTCGATTCAAGGAGACCGGATTGCCACGTCATCCCCGCTGGCGCGGGGCTTCCTCGCAATGACAGGCAGGGGGTATCCGCCTCTGCCCCGTCATTGCGAGGAAGCCGAACGCCTGTAAGGCTGACGCGGCAATCCGGTCCCCGGCATCCTTCTGCGCCTAACTCTTAGCGCTTCACCCGGGAGGGTACAGCGTACAGTACGTTCCTGTCACCGGGACCCTGTCACCGGGACGGTCCTACTGACAGGAAAAGTTGTCAGTAGGACCGTCCCGGTGACA
>JAFYBB010000085.1 GCA_017540445.1 Clostridia bacterium
GACGCCTACTCGAAGCTGATGAGCGCCTACGGCAGCCGCTCCGAATACCTCATCATCAACCCGAACACGGTGCTGCGCGAGGTCATGGACAACGTGGACCTCAGCCGGCGCATCGTGTACCTGCTGTGCGGGGTCGTACTGGTGATGAATCTGTTCGTGGTGTCGGTGATCGCGCTGCTGAGCCTGTACGACGCCCGGCGCGAGATCGCGCTGATGCGGCTGATCGGCATCGGCATGGGCCGCATCAACCGCCTGTACCTGATCCAGAACGCGCTGACCGGCGCGGTCGCGATGGCGCTGGCGCTGGGGCTCTCCCGGCTGTGCCTTGTGGCCATGCGGGGCTTTGTGGCCGGCATGGGCATCGTGCTGAACGCGTGGCGCGTGTACCCGAAGGAATGGCTGATCCTGCTGGCGGTGTTCCTGCTGAGCGTCGCCCCCACGCTGATCGCCACCGCCCGCATGGCAGGCCGGGACGGCGTGGACGATCGCGGCTGAGGCCGGGCAGGGCGCGGCGCACTGAGGAAGCTACAAACCGAGGAGATATAATATGAAGAAGCTGATATCGCTGATACTGCTGATCGCGCTGGCGGCGCTGGGCCTGTCCGGCTGCGGCGGCGGCGAAGCCGAGGCACAGAAGCTGAGCTTCGCCGAATCCGCCAGCCTGGACACGCTCCGCGCCCTCGACGGCAAGCGCGTCACGCTGACCGGCTACATGGCCACGCTGTCGCCCCTCAGCGGCGCGTACATCTACCTGATGAACCTGCCCTACCAGAGCTGTCCGTTCTGCGTGCCCAACACCCAGCAGCTGGCCAACACGATGGCCGTGTACGCGCCGGAGGGCTCGAAGTTCGAGTACACCGACCGGCCCGTGCGCGTCACCGGCCGCATGGAGCTGGGCGACTTCACCGACGAGTACGGCTACGGCTACAACTACAGGATCGTGGACGCCCGCTGCGAGGCGGTGGACCTGTCCAAGCTGTCCGAGGACTACGCGATGTACCAGTCGCTGGCCGAGGACGGCGTGATCTCGGACGTGAACGCCATGTTCGACTACCTGCTGTTCGTGTGCCAGTGGCCGGAGTACCAGGGCAGCATGACCGACGAGAGCGGCAACGTCACCTCCTACTTCCTGTACGCCGGCGACGCCGAGAACATACTGAAGGACGACGGCCCCTACGGCTACGCGAAGCAGGCCGCCGAGGACTACTTCCCCGGGCTGATCGCGCGGGTGAAGGCGGTGGGCGGCGATCAGCTTTCGGAGCTGACGGGCATCCTGGAGGACGCCCAGGCGCTGGAGCAGTACGCGCGGGCCCAGCTGGACGAGGGGCAATACACCTACGACGAGGCCGCCGATAAGTTCGCGCTGAACGCCTCCGAGGAACTGACCAACCGGTTCTACGAGGTCTACGGCCGCTTCTCCCAGTGGCTGACGCGGGTGGAGCTGTAAATTGGAATAACGCGGCTCCCGCGGCGCTGTGCGCGCCGCGGGAGCCGCGTTATGGGTAGGGCTTCTGTACTTATTCGCCGATGAAGTCGCCGCAATCGGGCTCCTCCACGTCCGCCGCCTCCTGAGCGGCGTCCTGGACAGCCTCGGCCTGCTCCTCGGCGGCATCCACCGCCTCAGCCGCGGCGTCCTGAACCGCCTCGGCCTGCTCCTGCACGGCGTCCGCGACGTTCCCGGCGGCGTCCTGGACCTCGCCGGCCTTCGCCTCGAGCTCCGCCTTGGCGCTCTCGATCGCTTCGCTCGCGGCGCCCTTGACCTGCTCGAACACGCCCTGGACCTTCTCCGCGACGCCCTTGAAGCTGTCGCTCACGCTTTTGAACACGTCCTGCGCGGCGGCGTCCGCCCTCTGGGCGGCGCCCCTGGCCTCCTCGGCAGCGGCCTTCACCGCCTCGATGGATGCGCTCTCGGTGGCCTCGGCCTTCTCCTCGACCTTGGCGATCCGGTTCTGGATATAGTCGTGGATGGCGTCGGTGCCGGTGGCGGCCTGCTCGCGCATGCGGGCCACCTGCTCGTCCACCTCGTCCTTGATCTCGGCCTTCAGGTCCTTCTTCGGCTCCAGGGAGGCCTTGGTCTTCTCCGCCAGGCTCTTCGCGCCGTCGCCCACCTTGTCCAGCGCGTCGGCCACCATCGGCTTGGCCTTCTCGGCCAGGCTCTTCGCGCCGTCAGTCACCTTGTCCAGCGTCTCCTCCATGCCGGGCTTCGCCTTTTCAAACAGGTCCTTCGCGCCGTCCACGGCCTTCTCGCCCAGGTCCTGAATCTTGGAAACCGCCTTGCCCAATCCGTCCAGAATACTTGCCATGTCAATGCCTCCTTGTGCGTCTTCGCGTCGTCCGTGAAGGGGGGGCGCGATCCGTATGACCGCCGGCCCCGGAAAAACATTCCGCTAACATTACCATTATAGCACATTTCCGCCCACATTGCAACCATGGCCGAACGCGCCGTTCCGCCCTGCCCGCCGCGCCAAAACCGTTGCATTCGCGGATGGTCTATGCTATACTATGACAAAACAGTTGCGTTCAAGGATGGTGACTGTGCATGATCTCCCTGAGGCCGCTGGACCAGGCCTACATCAAGCGCCACAACATAGAGAGCCTGCTGTCGATGCTGGAGCGGTGCCAGCCCGTCTCCCGTTCCAGGCTGGCGCAGCTGACGGAGATGTCCTCCGCCAGCGTGACGCGCTTCACCGGCGCGCTGACCGCGCTGGGGCTGGTGAACGAGACCAGCGTCTGCGACGCCGCGGGCCGCGGCCGCAGGGCCGTCAACCTGAGCACCGCGCCGGACGGCATGTACACGCTGGGCTGCCACTTCGACACCCACAGCCTGCGCCTGTGCCTGATGGACTTCAGCAACCGGATCCGCGGCGTGCGCGAGATCGTGCTGTCCCCGTCGGACCTGCGGCCCGAGAGGCTCGCCGAGATCGCCGCCCAGCAGGCGGCGCACCTGAAGCCCGCCGCCGCCGACCGGCTGCGCGGCGCGGGCGTCAGCGTGTCCGGGCGCATCGACAACCGCACCAACCGCGTCAGC
>JAFYBB010000086.1 GCA_017540445.1 Clostridia bacterium
GCTTTTGCTCTTCATGACCTTCCATACGATCAAGTCGTTCCACGCGCTGTCGAGCGCCACGGATACCTACATCGAGCTCCAGGAGGCCGCAGACAGCCTGATGCAGGCCTCGGATTACCTGACGGACGAGGCGCAGAACTACACGGTGCTCGGCGATCGGACCCACATGGAGAACTATTTCAACGAGGCGGAGAATATCCGCCGGCGCGAGCAGGCCATCGAGGCGATGGAGGCCAGCGTGCCGGATTCCGAAGCGCTGAGCGCGCTGAAGACGGCCATGGGCGAGTCCGTTTTGCTGATGGACAGGGAGTATTACGCCATGTCGCTGATGCTGCTGGCGCAGGGGGACGGCGACGTGCCCCAGGCCATGCAGGGCGTCGGGATCTCCCCGGAGCACAGGGCCCTTTCGCCTGAGGCGCAGGCGCAGCTGGCGCGGGAAATGATGCACGACGAGGGCTATTACGCGCAGAAGAACATGATCCGCGCCGACCTGACCGCGTGCATCGAGGCGCTAAAGAGCGCCACCCACGGCACTCAGAGCTCCATGGAGGCGTACATGCACACCGACCTGGTGTGGATGACCGTGCTGATCGTGATCCAGTCGCTGGCCATCGTGCTGCTGTTGTGGGTGACGACGAGCCTGGGCATCAATCCGCTGCTGCAGGCGGTGGAGCACATCAAGCGCGACCAGAAGCTGCCGATCACCGGCGCGAACGAATTCCGCTACCTCGCCGGCACCTACAACAACATGTACACCATCTACAAGAAGAGCATCGACAGCCTCTCCTACCAGGCCTCCCACGACGAGCTGACCGGCGTGTACAACCGCTCCGGCTACGACCTGATCCGCCACAGCGTGGACCTGGCGACCACGGCGTTTTTGCTGTTCGACGCGGATAAGTTCAAGCGCGTCAACGACTACTACGGCCACGAGGTCGGCGACAGGGTGCTGCAGAAGATCGCCGGCGCGCTGACGGAAAACTTCCGCTCCGACGACTACATCTGCCGCATCGGCGGCGACGAGTTCATGGTGCTGATGGTCCACATCAACAAGGACGTCAAGCGCCTGATCGGGCACAAGGTCACCCAGATCAACGAGGACCTCTCCAGCGCCCAGGACGGCCTGCCGCCGATCACCGTCAGCGCGGGCGTCGCCCTGTGCCGTGATACGGACAACCCGCAGGAGCTGTTCCATGACGCCGACGTGGCGCTGTACTACGTCAAGGAACACGGGCGGGACGGCTGCTGCTTCTACACGCCCGAGATGCGGGACAAGCCCGAGGGGAGAGACTGATTGCCGGCTGCCCATCGCGTCTGATACCGCAGAGCGAAGCGCCATGGAGGGAAAGCCATGAATGATCAAAACACCACCGTGCGGGACCGGCGCAGAGCGCGGCGCATATCGCTGCTCATCCTGTCGGCCATCGGTCTGCTCATCAACTACCTGCTGGCGCACCTGGCCACCGGGTTGAAGCTGCCGCTGTACCTGGACAACATCGGCAGCGGCCTCGTCGCCGCGGTGGGCGGCTACATCCCCGGCATCGTCGTGGGCTTTCTGACCAATCAGGTCAACGGCATCGGCGACATCAACACCACCTACTACGGGTCGCTCACGGTGCTGATCGCCATCGCCTCGGCCTGGTTTGCCGGCAAGGGCTTCTACTCCTTCAAAAAGCCGTGGCGGCTGCTGGCGGTCATCGCCACGTTCACGCTGATCGGCGGCGGCCTGGGCTCGGTGCTCACCTGGGCGCTGTACGGCTTCAGCTCCGGAGCCTCGGGGGCCTCCGCGCCCCTTGCGCTGAAAATCTACGAGGGCGGCACGCTGAGCAGGTTCTGGGCCCAGTTCGCCGCGGACATGCTGATCGACCTTCTGGACAAGACCGTCACCGTGCTGATCATCGCGGCGGTCAAGAACATGCTCCCCAAGTCGTTTACAGACCGCCTCGGCCTCACCGGCTGGCGAACCAACCCGCTGCCCGGCTCGAAGTCGGCGTCCAGGAACAAGCGGATTCGCATCGTATCGCTGCGATTGAAGATCGTGGTCCTGGTGACCACGGCCATGGTGCTCATCGCCACCATCGTGACGGTCATCAGCTTTGTGCATTTCCGCACGGCCGCCGAGAACGAGCAGAAGGCGCTGGCCTGGGGCGTCGCCAGCGTGGCGGCGGAGGCCATCGACGCCCAGCGCGTGGACGAATACCTCGAACTGGGCGAGGCCGCCGAGGGCTACGCGCGCATCGACAAGCGCTTCAACGACCTTGTCAGGAGCATCGACAGCATACAGTATGTATACGCCTATCGCATATTGGAGGACGGCTGCCACGTGATATTCGACGCGGACACGCCGGACGTGCCCGGCGGCGAACCCGGAGATATCGTCGAATTTGACAAGGATTTCAGAACAATGCTGCCCCAGCTGCTGGCCGGGCAGCCTGTGACGCCCAAGATCGCCAACGGCCAGTTCGGCTGGCTTCTGACGGTGTACAAGCCGGTGTACGACAGCCGGGGCGTCTGCCAGTGCTATGTGGGCGTGGACGTGAGCATGGCCCACATCTACAAGAACGGCTACCAGTTCCTGGCGCGGGTGGTGTCGCTGTTCTTCGGCTTCTTCCTGCTGCTGCTGACCGCCACCATCTGGTTTGCCGAGTACAACATCATACTGCCCATCAACGCGCTGGACATCGCCACCGGCAACGCGATGTACAACAGCAGGGAGGCCCGGTCGGATA
>JAFYBB010000087.1 GCA_017540445.1 Clostridia bacterium
GGGCGAGAACAGCCTGCCCGCCGACGCCACCGTCACCGTGACGGAGACGGAGGCCTCCGCGCAGGTCGTGGAAGCCCCCGCCTTGATCGACGCGGACGATTCTGACCCGCAGGCCGCCGGGGAAGCGGCGGACGCGCAGGCTCCCGTCGAGGCGGAAGCCGCCCCCGTCGAGGCGGCCGCGACCGCCGAAATGCAGGCCGAAGAAGAACAGATAGAGGCGGCGGCGGAAGCCGTCCCCGCGGTCGGGTTCGTCGAGGGCTCCGCGTCCTACGACATCACCATCACCAACGCCAACGAAGACGTGATCTCCGAGACCGGCCTGGTGAAGGTCGTTCTGCAGCCCGAAAACCTGAATATCTACGACGAAGTGCCTTCCAACGCGGTTGTGAAGGGTGTTTCCTATACCCTGATCCACGAGCACGAGGGCGAGATCACCGAGCTGCCCGTGGACGTGGAAGTGGACGACGACGGCACCGTCACCGAGATCAGCTTTGAAACCGAAAAGTTCTCCACCAGCACGCTGCACTATACGGTGGACTTTGAGTATGTCGACCCGGAGACCGGGGAGAAGCACACCTGGTCCTTCCCCGGCACCGGCAGCTACAAGCTGGGCGAGGTGCTGGCGCAGCTGGGCATCCAGGCGGAAGAGATCGCCTCAGCCGAACTGGAGCGGATCAAGACCGTGGGCGAGTACGGCGACAAGGACCTCTATCTGACTCAGGATGAGGACGGCGAATGGTGGATCAACAGCGACGCCGCGTTTGACGACACCTATGAGTTGACCGTGGCGGCGGATGGGAAGACGTATACCATCACCGTGACGGACGATTGGTCACTTAATGGGTATGGTGTGACGTATTATGAACAGGATGGAGCCGCTTTTGATAATACCCCCAGCCTAAATGATGGAAAGTATTATCTTGTGCTGACAAATAATTATGGCAACGATATCGTAGAGATTGTGTCCATATCGAACTCCGGTCATTCTTCGGGAATGTATCTTGATCCCAGGCCCATTAGATCTAACAGCTTTGGCTATATGGTGGCTAAGTGGACTGGCGAAAGTATTCTTGAGAATAAGGCAGATTTTATAGCAAAACGGAATAATTGGCAGTACAACCAATATCTAACTTGTACAAACAATAAAACGACCACCGAGGAGTGTGTGTTCGGCGCTTACACTTACAGAGGAACTTTTGATGAAAACGCGGGCACTTACACCATTAGGGCTACCAAGCTCCCCACCTACACCGTCGGCATTACCTACAAGGATACCGACAACAAGGAGATCCCGGCTGCGTCGGTAAACCTTGGCGCGGACAACCATTACTACATGCTGGCCAAGCAGGGTGACCAGTATATCTTCTACGCGCCTGTGAACAGCGCGGGCGGCGCCATCGGCCAGGTCTACGACGCGAGCGGCAATGAAGTCAATGGCGGCATGCTCGGCATCGACGGCGTGGAGTTCGTGCGGTGGTCTTCCGGCGGCACGCCCACTCTGAACGACCTGAAAAACGTCCAGCCCAAGATCGAAAACGGCGGCACCCTCGGCGAACAGTATGTCCTGTCTGTTCCCAAGCGGGCGAACAGGAGCAATGTGTTTGCCGTCATCGCCAAGCGGCAGAATCTGCGCGAGGCGGAGATCAGCTTCAAGAATACGAATAATGAGACGGTTTCGGTCACGCCCTCAGCTTACTACTACCTGGTGGGCATCGAGAACGGGGATACCGCAAACCCGATCTGCTATGCGCCTGTGAGCGGCGCGTCCGGTACGCTGACGTTCTATGACCAGAGCAATCAGCCCATCGAGGAAGGCGAGATCCCGCACGTTTCCTCGTTTGTGCTGAAGAAGTTCGATAGCGCGCAGGCCGCGTGCTCCGCTATGGCGGGGAATGGAAACGGCGCTGTTGTAGAAGGGATTTCCGATGTTCTCGTCGCGAGTAATGAAAAGAAATACGTCGTGTCCTGCACGACCTCCAGCACGGCCTATGAATTCACCGCGCGCGAGATGGGCGTCTACCAGGTCGAGCTCAAGTTCAAGGACGCAGCGGGGAATCCCGCGAATGTCACGAGCGGTAACTACTATGTCTATGCCTCGGTGCGGCACGGTTCCGGGAGGGACGACACGTATTATGTCTATCAGCAGCTGAATTTGAACAATCAGAGCAGTGTGACGCTTGATATTCCCAAGTTCAGCAGCCTGAATCTGCCCGACCTGCCCTATACGTCGGACCTGCGCGTGAATGTCATACTGTCCTATGGTTCGATCGATATTGCCGGCAACAAGAATGACAACCAGTTTGCCTACGGTACAGTCAAGAGCGCGGATACCATCGGTGACGGCAATGCCAGGGACGGCTATTCCTTCACAGTCACCCAGGAGGATGGAAAGACCACCTATGAGGGCCAGGCGAGCGACGCCTATACCTACACCATTGAAGTGAAAAACAATGGCCAGACCGCCCGTATAACCGATCCGGCCTTTGCTTTCGACTGGTATGTGCTGGCTTCGACCACAAAGAGCGACGGCGCTTACCTGTATGCGTCCAAGGTCAGCGATCTGCTGAAATCCGGCGGTTACATTGGCAACGGCTCGATTACCACCTTCTACAGGGCGGCGGACAGGGCGGAGGCCAATCCCAAGACAGCCATTCACATGCCCGGCGAGGGTGTGAGCTTTGCGCTGGTGCGTCCGAAGGATACCGTAAACGGGGACGCCTGGAAGTACTTCGCGAACAGCGCCAACATCAACACAAACGCGATGAACGGCAGCGCCGTGGATCGCTGCTATACGCTGACGACGACCGAGGCGAGCGACCATAACTCCACGGCCCTGGTTTTGGAACAGGCGCCCGCTGCCGAGATCACAGTGACCGCTTATAAGGGCGCGGACGACACCTCCGGGACGGAGGCTGTGGCGCTCTCCCGCAACGATGGCACCTACTACATCGTCGGCAGAATGCCGGTGAAGAGCGGCACGCTGCGCTATGATTGCTATAACGTTCAGAAGCTGACTGCCCTGAGCAGCGGCAAGGTGACCATCGGCAGCGGCTTTGGCGGCCACTATAAAGAGTATGACGAATGGAACAACTTGATAGGTTCGGGCGATGCGACCGAATACCTCGTCGGCGCGCGCTACTTTGAGCCGATGCTGCTGTTCGCCAAGGGTACGGGCAGTGAAAATGCCGGGACCGTATGGGAGCAGCTGTCGGGCAAGACGGACCACGGCCTGACACTGATCTCCTACGAGGGCGGCGCGAGCGTTGGCAGCTATAAGATCGAAACCGCTTCGGCGACCAAAGAAGCGCCCACGGCGAGCATTAACCTGTATAAGCTGTCTAACCTGAAGCTGGCGGCGCAGGTCGCTATGACGGGAGATTTCTCCGACCTTACCGACAAATATGCCGTGGTGGCCGTGCTCAAAAAGGACGGTGTGACCAGCTATGCCATGCTGAAGGTAGACGCCGCGACGGTGGCTGCCACATCGGTCACCTTCACGGACGCGGGCGGGAATACCTTCCATTACGCGGAAGGCGACGATTTGACCCTGTACCTGGCGAAATCCGGTTCCAGTTTCACCACTGCCGTCGCGGCGGGAACGGAGCAGGGATGCACGCTGTTCGCCGAGAAGCAGTTCAGCGGCGACTATGTCGCGACCTTCCAGAAGTCCGGCGACACGATCACCGCCGTGCTGACCGAGCAGATCGTCACGCCCGAGGCCCACGCGGTCGAGATCGACGTGGTCGATAAGAAGACAAACAAAATTATTGTGCCGGATCCTCAGTTGGCGTCGAAGAGCTACTATCTCCTGGCCACGCTGACGCCCAAGGGTGAAAAGGGTCCGATTCAGGGCTGGAAGGTCATCCCTGTAGATCTGAACGACCTGAACGACGACGGCAAGTGGCAGCAGAAGCTGGAGGGTAAAGCGTTCAACGCCTGCGATTACAAAATGGCTGGCTGTGGAGCGATCGGTTATGATTCCAGCCTCCATGATATGAAGCTGCGCCTGTATACCAGCGGCAACTCCAGCATCACGGATTACGCCATGATCACCAGCCCGATGCACGCAAGCGACGAAGCTCCGTCCGGCTATGACTATCTGCCTGTCGCGGATGTTTCGGGCAACTCGAGTGCCGCCCAAGACTCCATTGATCGGCTGGACAAGACGGTCGTCACGCTGCGCCAGGCCTACACCAAGGAATACAAGATCAAGGTGCGCGTCGATACCGCCGGAATGGAGGTCAGCGAGAACGCCCACTACTATGTGATGGTGAAGCTTGGCCATTACAACAGCAGCGACGACTACACCTATGCCTTCGCGCCCTTGAAGATGGTGCCTGGCGTGACGGAATATGATCTGACCCCGGACCAGTTTGGCAGCGGTATCTGGTGCACCAACAACGGCACCGAAGACTCCCGCGCGTTCACCGGCAATGAGAAGTCAAGGGAAGTCTCCGTGATTATGGTCAAGAGTGATCCGCCAAGCTATGGCCAGATCATTGTTGGCGCTGCCGCAGCCGTCCAACCGGTGTCTGTCGGCGAGTCCATCAGCCGGTATACGCTGACGGGCTTCGATTCCGACACGGTGTCCGATGATGAACACCAGGTTACGACGATCACGGACTATGTGGATTTCACCAGGGACAGCGGATCGATCAGCAAGGGCGATATCGACGCCTACCTGGAGACGGCCACCGACTTCGGCCTGTATACGGAGATCCTTTCCGTGCACGGCACCGACATGGAGTCCAACATCGGCGCGGATGAGCTTGCCGGTCCTATCGGCGCGGACTACGGTTTCTCCGGCAACAACATACAGGTCAACCGCGTGAAGGTCGTCAAGCGCTTCGTCGACGAAAACGGCCAGCCCGTGGCGGGGAAGAAAGTGACGTTGCGCCTGTACACGGTCGAGCGCATGGATCCGCTGACCCTGGGAGATTTCAAGGAGATCACCGGCACGACCGACGCGGAGGGCATCGCCAGGGATAAGAACGGCGACGTGCTGGCCTTTGACAAGCTGACCTCGGGCACCTATGTGCTCAAAGAGGTTGTCGACGGCGTCGAGTATGCCTATGACGTGGATAACGGCGGCGTTGTGGATTACGCCGGTAACGACGATATCACCATTCGCTTCGCCGAAGAGTTCATCGTCATTGAGAATATCAATGTCAACTACAACTACTTTGGCCATATCGATCCGTCCGCCAGCGGAACCTCCAACCTTGACGCGCTGCTGCGCCACTCCAGGAACGGCATCATCATCGTCGGCAACCAGAGCGATTATGATACGCTCAAGGAACGCAACGGCGGCCAGGAGGTAGGAACCACAGCAACGGTCAAGCTCGACACTGATCAAAAGTTCAATATCCCCGCTGACATGGCCAGACTGCGCACGCTGTCCCAGACGCTTGGCGACGCCAGCAGCAGCCAGACCGTGAAGATCATGAACCGCACCCTGGCGGAGGTGAACGCCAACGGGCCGATCCTGATCCAGGGCGATGGCCGCTATGTGGTCATCAACGTGGATGTCACCGGCGCGGGAAGCATCATCGACTTCGATCCGCATACCTCCTACGACGGAAACGAGCTCCATGCCGACTTTGGCGCGGCGGGCAGCGAGTATTCCTCGAAGGTGATGTACAACTTCATCACTCGCGATTCAAACGGCAATGCCCATCCCTACACGGGTCACATCAATACCACCCGTGAGGGCTCGGGTGTATTGCTTGCGCCCGCGGCAGTGGTCGGCGACCTGGGCGCGAACTGGGGCGGCACCATCATCTGCCACAGGGCCGAGCACACCGGCTCCGAGATCCACTCCGACAGCGCCAACAAGATCCAGAACATCAACACCGTTCTGACCAACAGCAGCGGCGGGCATAAGACCGGCGACCTGGAGCTGCAGAAGCTCCTGTTTGGCGAGAGCCCCGACCGCACCACCTGGTTCACCTTCGTGGTGACCATCAATGATGAAAACGGGGATCCCTTCACGGGAGATTTGGTCGCGTCCGGTTTGAAGGACGACGCCACCAAGGTGCACTTTGAGGGCGGCAGCGCGGAGGTGCTGGTCCGCGCCCAGAACAAGGTGACGATCACCGGTATCCCCGAGGGCTATACCTATACGGTCAAGGAGAAGTGGACGGACGAGACCGACCACTATCAGCTGGTGCAGGTCATCGACGCCGAGGGCGAGACGGTTGAAGGCGATGTCAAGACATACGCGCCCACGGCCACCGGCGA